>CANHFL010000221.1 GCA_947459855.1 Planctomycetaceae bacterium
CCTGCGCGCCGGCCAGTCCGCACGCGCGGGCGAACGCCTCGTCCACGGTCGAGAGCACGAATTCCGCGGCGATCGCGGTGGTCGGGCACGGAAGGTCCGCCACCCAGCGCGCGGCGCCGTCCAGGAGCCCCGCCTGCGGGATCGCCTGGTTGGCGCCGCAGTCGCGCAGCTCCGGCGGGCGGTCGGCGGCGAAGACCAGCATCGGCGTGCGGGTCATGCGGGCTTCGACCATCGCGGGGAGCAGGTTGGCGACCGCGGTGCCGCTGGTGGTGATCACCACGGCAGGCAGGCCGGATGCCTTCGCCAGGCCCAGGGCCAGGAACGCGCCGCCGCGCTCGTCGTGCGCCACGTGCACCGCGATGCCGCCGTGCCGCGCGAACGCCACCGCCAGCGGCGCACTGCGGCTTCCGGGCGCGACCACGGCATGGCGCACCCCCAGGCGGAAGCACTCCTCCGCGGCGAGCATGGTCCAGGCGAGGTTGATGTTCGGCGCGTCGCGCATCGCGGGCGTGGCAGTTGCCGGGTCAGGTGGCCAGGCGCTCGAAGGCGAGCAGCTTGTGGCCGGTCTCGCGCCACTCGTCGGAGGGGTCGGAGCCGTCGACGATGCCCGCGCCCGCGAACGCGGTCAGGGCGTCGCCGTCGATCCGCGCGGAGCGGATGGCCACCGCGAGTTCGGCGCCGTCGCGCGAGACGATGCCCACGGGACCCGCGTAGAGGCCGCGGTCGAAGGGCTCGAACTCGCGCAGCGCGGCGATCGCGTCGGCGCAGGGCGCCCCGGCGACGGCGGGCGTCGGGTGCAGCGCGCGCACCAGGTCGTGGTCGGTCACGCCGGGACGCAGCTCGGCGTGGACCCGCGTCGAGAGGTGCTGCACGTACGCCAGGCGCAGGAGCTTGGGCGCCGCGTCCACGCGCAGGCTGGCGGCGCACGGGGCGAGTGCCTCGCGGACGCGCTCGACGACGAACTCGTGCTCGCGACGGTCCTTCTGGCTGGCCAGCAGCGATTCGCCCAGCAGGCGGTCGGCCACGGCGTCGACGCCGCGCGGGCGGGTGCCGGCGACGGCCTCGCTGCGCGCGGTGCGGCCGGCGCGCGAGACCAGCCGCTCGGGCGTCACGCCCAGGAAGGCGTGGCCCTCGCCGGCCTCGACCAGGAAGCGGAAACCGCGCGACTCGCGCGCGGCCAGGCGCACCAGCACGGCGGCCGGGTCCAGCGCGCCGCTGGCCTGGTAGCGCTGCGTGCGTGCCAGGACGATCTTGCGCAGCGCACCGCTGCGGATTCGCTCCAGCCCGCCGCGGACGGCGCGGGTCCACGCGGCCTCGGCGGTGGCATCGTTCTCGCGGACCAGCGCGGGCTCGATCACGCACGCGGCGCGAGGGGCGCCCAGCGCGGCGAGCAGCGCGGCCAGCGCCTGGCGCGGCGCGGCTTCCGTCACGTGAAGGGCCAGCGTGTGGACCTCGCCCTCGCGGCGCAGCTCGACGGACGGCAGCGTGCAGCCGGCCGCGGCGAAGGGCTCCCAGGCGGCATCGTGCGGGCGCGCGCCGTCGAACGGCAGCGCGACGAACCATGCCGCCGAGCGCTCGGAGGCCGGCCCCAGCTGCCGCAGCCGGTCGTGCTCGCCGAAGGCCGCGGATGCGGCGATGCCGACCCCGGCGACCTCGAGCTTGGCGCTGCGGTCGCGGAAGTAGCGGCGCGCACCGGCCGGGGCGCTGCGCAGCCACGCCAGCACGTCACACGGGTCGACGCGGGCCTCCAGGCGTACGAAGGCCCCGGGTTCGACTGTGCCGACGTCGCCCAACCGAGCCGCCAGCCACCCCAACGCCCGCTCGGGCGGGAATGGCCCATCGGCCTGCAGGGGGATGCGCTGGAACGAACCCGTGGACATGGACCGTGCAGGGTAGGCGAGCCGCCCGCTCCTGTCAGGAAACGAGGTGCGCGGCACCCTGCCGATTGCGAAATCGGCCTGAAATATCGCTCTTCCTGGCCCGGGGGCCGTCAGGCCCCGGCGGGCGCCGAAGCATGCGACGGTGCCGGGGCGTCGCCCGCGCCGTCCAGGAACGCCACGCGCCCGCTCGCCACGTCGTACATCGCGCCGACGATCGCCACCTCGCCGTTCAGGATCATCGAGCGCAGCACGGGGCTGTTCGCCTCGATCCAGCGGATCTGGTTGCGAACGTTGAGCGCGGCCACGCGGTCGACGAAGTCGCCGTTGGCGCCGTCGCGGTGGTCGCGCGTGCAGGCCTCCATCGCCACGGCCTTCGAGATCGGGCCGGTGATCGACGGCAGGTTGGTCAGGCCGGTTGCCTGGACGGGGTCGAGGCCCTTCGCGACGAGATCGCACGTGGCCTTCACCGCGCCGCAACGGGTGTGGCCAAGCACCACGATCAGCTTGGCGCCCGCCACCTTGCATGCGAACTCCATGCTGCCGAGCACCATCTCGCTGGCCACGTTGCCGGCGAGGCGCGCGCTGAAGATGTCGCCCAGGCCCAGGTCGAACAGGATCTCGGCAGGCGAGCGCGAGTCGATGCAGCTCAGGACGACCGCCATCGGGTGCTGGCCCGCGGACGTGGCATCGACCTGGCGCACCAAGTCGCGGTTGAGCCGCCGGTCCGAGGCGAATCGCTCGTTGCCGTCCTTCAGGAGCTGAAGCACGCGCGCCGGTGTCAGCATGGCCTGGATTTCCTTGGTGGTCCAGTCCACGTACTGGCGAACGTCCTGCAGCGGATAGTGGTCCTTGAAGCCGACCAGGCTCACCGAGACGCCGCGTGCCGGCGCGATCTCGGTGGCGAACTCGCGGATGATCGACAGGACGTCGGGGTCCATGTCGTCCGTCAGGCGCGCGTCCAGCGCGACCTGGTCGCCGCGGCGGAACTCGGCGAGCGTGGTCGCCAGCTTGGCGCGGTTCAGGAAGCTTGCATGGCCTGCCAACTCGACGCGGTGCACCAGCCCGCCCACGTGCTCCTCGCGCACCACGCGGAAGCCGCGGCGAAGGTTGCCCGACAGGATGAAGCCGACGCTGGTGACCAGCCCGATCGCCACGCCGACCAGCAGGTCCGTCGCCACGATCGCCACGATCGTCACGACGAAGGGAACGAACTGGCGCAGCCCCTCGGACCACATCTGGCGGAAGACCTTCGGGCTGGCCAGCTTGGAGCCGGTGACGATCAGAATCGCGGCCAGCGCGGCCAGCGGGATGCGGTTGAGGAGCGCGGGCAGCAGCAGCACGCTTCCCAGCAGGAGCACGCCGTGGAAGACGGCCGCCATGCGCGTGCGGCCACCGGCCTGTGCGTTCACGCTGCTGCGGACGATGACCGACGTCATGGGCAGGCCACCGACCAGGCCGGCCAGCATGTTGCCCGCACCCTGGGCCAAGAGCTCGCGGTTCGGGGACGACGTCCGGCGCTCGGGGTCCAGCTTGTCGGTCGCCTCAAGGTTGAGGAGCGTCTCCAGCGACGCGACGATCGCCAGCGTCACGGCCGCCGTGAGCACGGCCGGATCGTTCCAGCGGCTGAAATCAGGCAGGCGAAGCAGGTCGGACCAGCCGAAACCGTTCGTGCCGACCACCGGGACCGCGACAAGGTGGCTGGGCTCGATGGCCCAGGCGGAGCCAGACGCGCGAAGGACCTCGCTGATGCCGATTCCGAGGAGCACCGCCGCGAGCGCGCCCGGGAAGAGGAGCTTCTTGAGGCCGGTGCGCTCCCACGTCACCAACA
>CANHFL010000222.1 GCA_947459855.1 Planctomycetaceae bacterium
GTCGCGCTCGAAGCCGGACGGGCTGGGGGTGTCGAGGAGCGTGCGGAGGAACGCGAGCGATTCGGAACGCATCGGCGGGATGGTACGCACCGCGCACCATCCCGCCGCCAGAGTCATTTCGTCGCGGACGCCCCGCTTGGGGCGCCCGAAACCAGGTTGTCGAGGCTCCCCCGGTGCCGGCTCAGCCCGCTGCCCGCTTGTCGACGTGGTCGAAGAACGCGCTGAAGTCGGCGCCGCTCTTCGCCTTGGCCTTGGGCTTGCCGCTTGCGCTTGGCGCCGCGGCAGCAGTCGAAGGCGTCGGCATGGGGTACGTGACCGCCGGCCGGCTCGTAGGCGGTGCGCCGCCCGAGGCACCCGGCGGCATCCGCGGCGCACCGATCATGGGACCGGGGCCCGCGAACGCGCCGGATGCAAGACCCGGCGAGGGCGGCCCCAGACGCCGGCTCCGGGCGTCGTTGACGCCGCGCTCGAGCTGCTTGAGATGCAGCCTCAGCGAGGCGACGGAGGCGAGTGGCTTGGGCATCGGTTCGGACATCGTTGAACCTCCTTCACAATCGTGCCAGGCGCGTGGTACGGACGCCTTGGCGTGCGGTTCGTCCCGCGCCTACACCTTCGGATTCACGCCCTGCGATGGCAAGCGCCGTGCGCGGGATTCGCATGTTTCCGGTCGGTCTGTGCGGCCTGGGAGGGCGCTGCGGCACGGGCGGGGCGCCCCCGGCCTCCAGTACGCTTGTGGCCCCCGATTGTGAGGCCCGCATGAAGAACGCGTTCCGCCCCGTACTGGCCCTTCTCGCACTCGCCCTGCCCGCCGGCATCGCCGTGGGCGGCACCGTCGACCTGCCGCGTTACCCCGCGGCGAGCCCGGACGGAAACGTCGTGCTGTTCAGCTGGCGCGGCGACATCTGGAAGGCGCCCGGCAGCGGCGGCGGCGCGGTCCGCCTGACCGCCAATGACACGAACGAGGGCCGCTCGGCTTTCAGCCCGGACGGCAGCCGCATCGTGTTCGACAGCGACCGCGACGGCGGGCGCAACCTGTTCATCATGAACAGCGACGGCAGCGACGTGCGCCAGCTGACCTTCGGCGAGGCCGGTGCGGTGCTGAGCGGCACCGGCGTGGACGGCGCGGGACGCCAGGTGGCGTTCTTCGAGGCGTCGCGCGAGAACGACCTCTACCGCGCGGCACGCCCGTACATGGTGCCGCTGGACGGCGGCCCGGTCGAGCGCGTGATGGATTGCTTCGGCTCGCACCCCGTGGCCACGAAGGACGGCGGGACGGTCGTGTTCGAGCGCGGCGGCAGCACGTGGACGCGCCGCGCGTACCAGGGCCCCGACCAGCGCGACGTGTGGACGTGGACGCGCGCCGACGGGAAGTTCGCGCGCAAGACCGAGTGGCCGGGCAACGACGGCTGGGCGTTCCCCGCCGGCGACGACCTGGTGTGGGTCACCGACCGCGGCAACGGGCGCAGCATGAACCTCTGGCGCAAGCCGATGTCGGCCGCCGCGGGCGTGCCGGGCACGCAGCTGACCACCTTCGACGACGACATCCGCGAGCTCTCGGTCAGCGCCGACGGCCGTACGGCGTACATGAGCGTCTGGGACGCGCTGTGGCGCCTGGACCTCTCGAAGCCCGACGCGCAGCCGGTGAAGGTCGCCGTGCAGGCCGCCGAGGACGAGGCCGACCGCATGCGCGCGCGCAACGTCGGCCGGGACATCACCGAGGCGCAGCTCTCGCCGGACGGAAAGGTGATCGCGATGGTCGCCTACGGCGACGTCTACGTGAAGGGCCTGGACGAGCGCTCGCCGTTCGTGCGCGTGACCCGCACGCCCGCGCGCGAGCGCGAGATCGCGTGGATGCCCGATGGATCCAAGCTGCTCTTCTCGGGCGATTCGGACGGCAACGACTCGATCTACGAGGCGACCGTGTCCCAGACGCGCGCCGAGATCCGTTCGTCTTTCAAGGAGCGCACCTCCGGCAGGAAGGACGAGCCGAAAAAGGACGAGCCCAAGGCCGAGGACAGCAAGGTCGACGAAGCCAAGGTCGACGAAGCCAAGGGTGACGATGCGAAGAAGGAAGACGCTCCCAAGGCAGATGCGCCGGCCGCCGACGTGAAGGCCGACGACGCGGCCAAGGCCGACGCCAAGCCCGCGAAGAAGGACGCCAAGAAGGATGCCAAGCGCGACGAGGGCGCCCGCTGGGCCGACGCCGTGCGCGTCGAGGTGAAGCCGTTGGTGGCCACCGGCGCCGGCGAGCGCTCGCCGAGCCCGTCGCCGGACGGCAAGAAGCTGGCGTACCGCCGCGACCTGCGCACGCTGGTCGTGCGCGACCTGGCCAGCGGCGAGGAGCGTGACGCCCGCAGCGGCTTCGACCCAGGCATCGACTGGCGCTGGAGCCCGGACAGCACGATGCTGGCCGTGCGCCAGGACGACGATGACTTCAACAGCGACATCTGGATCCAGCCGGTCGACGGCAGCTGGCCCGCGGTGAACGTGACGCGCCACCCCGACGCCGACGGCAACCCGCGCTGGTCCGCGGACGGCAAGGTGCTGGCTTTCACCAGCAGCCGCGTGAACAACGAGCAGGACGTCTACCTGGTGTTCCTGGACAAGGAACTCGAGGGCATGCAGCGCTTCGAGCTGGACCAGTACTTCAAGGACGCCGGCAAGAAGTCCGGCGGTTCCGGCAGCGGCGCGGCCGCTGCGGGCGGCGCCCCGGCGCCCGGTGCCCCGGCGGGCGGTGCCCCGGCGGGCGGACGCCGCCGTCGCGAGGCGGACGCTGCGTCGGTCGGCCCGGACGCGCAGGATCCTCCGGCGGCCGCGAAGGCGGACGAGCCGAAGAAGGACGAGCCCAAGGCCGACGGGAAGAAGGCCGACGACGCCAAGGCCGATGACAAGGAGAAGAAGGCCGAGGAGAAGAAGCCGGCCTTCAGGCCCGCGGACCTCGCCGACGCCTACAAGCGCCTGCGCCGCCTGACCACGATGCCGGGCAACGAGGCCGACATCGAGCTCGCCCCGTCCGGCGCGACCGTCTACTTCATGTCCTTCGGCGCCGGCGAGCGCGGCAGCCCCGCGGCCGACGGCGGCGGGCTCATGAGCGTGCCGTGGAGCGGCGGCGAGCCGAAGAAGATCGGCGCGGTCGGCAGCATCCAGCAGATCAACGCGGCCGGCGACAAGCTGGTGGTGGTCTCGCGCGGCAGCGCATCGGTGGTCGGCCTGCCCGGCGGCGACGCGAAGCCGGTCGAGCTCTCCGACACCGTCGAGATCGACCTCCGCGCGCAGAGCGCCCAGAAGTTCGGCGAGCTGAGCCGCATCATGGGAATGCTCTTCTACAACCCCACGATGAACGGCACCGACTGGCCGAAGCTCACCGAGAAGTGGGGCAAGCTGGCGGCGAACGCGCGCACGGACGAGGAGTTCGACTACGTGGCGAACCGCTACATCGGCGAGCTGAATGCCAGCCACCTGGGCGTCCGCAGCCCGGCCGGCGACGGCGCCGCGCGCGTGGCCACGGGCCGCCTGGGCGTGCGCACGAAATCCGCGGCCGGCGGCTTCGAGGTCACCGAGATCCTGCCCGATGCGCCTGCCACCAAGGGCCAGACGCCCCTGGCGGTGGGCGACGTGATCGTCGCGGTGAACGGCGTGCACGTCGACGCGACCGCCACGATGGAGTCGCTCTTCCGCGGCACGGTGGGCAAGGAAACGGTGGTCA
>CANHFL010000223.1 GCA_947459855.1 Planctomycetaceae bacterium
GACGCCGGCGACGGCAAGCCGCGCCGTCGCAGCCTGGAGGACCTGGCCGCCGCCGGCGGCGACGCCGTCTCTGCCGCCGTGTCCGATGCCGGCAAGGCGTCGTTCGCCGCAGCGTGGAAGCGCGCGCTTGCGCCCAAGGCGTACGCCGACGCCAAGGACGCGATGATCCGCATCGACGCGGTGCTCCGCGACCCGGCGCTGCCGGCAGGCACCCGCGCGCAGGTCGAATCGCTGCGCACCGAGCACGCGGCCGCGCACGCCGCGATCGACGAGCGCATCGCCGATGCCATGGTCGAGCAGGCGCTCGGGGCCGCCTCCAACGACGGCCCCGCGGAGGTCGCGACGATGTTGCGCCGCGACCAGTCGATCGCCGAGGCCCGCTTCGAGCGCGCCGAGCTGAACGCCCGCACGCTGCGGCGCCTGCGCGCGATCGCAGGAGAGGCCGCCGGCGCGGAACCGAAGGTGACCGCCGCGCCGGCCCCAGCCGTCACGATGCCGCCCATGCTCACCGTGCCGGCGACCGCCGCACCCGTCCCAGCCGCACCCTGATGGTCTGATAACCGGGATTCAGCCCCGGATTCGGCGCCGAACCTGGTTGCCGTCGCCGCCCCATCCGCCACACTATAGATGTCCGCGCGGGCATCCGCCCGCGTGCGCACGCCAACGCTGACCACTCGGTCACACAGGAGAGGGAAAGATGCGCGCTGTCACCATCGCTTCGGTCATGTCGTTCGCCGCCGCCGCGTCGTCGCAGGCGGCGCTGATCGCGTCCAACCTGCCGGCCACCAACTCGTCGGGCTTTGCCTACGGCCTGACCAGCGACGCCATCTCCTCGAACGGCACCTACTTCTACGGCCAGGCCGCGGCGGTCAGCATCACCGTCGGCCAGCCATGGTTGCTCGGCCAGTTGACCTTCTGGGGTTCCAGCGAGGCATTCAACTCCCAGGGCCTGGCGAACTTCACGGGCTTCCAGGCGACGATCTACAACGCCGGCTTCACGCAGGTCGTCGCGCAGCGCACATGGACGATGGCGCAGATGGCGACCATCGCCACCGGCAACACGAATTCCGCGGGCGGCGATGAGTACCAATTCGCGGCCAGCCTGAGCGGCATCACGCTCGCGTCGTCGGGCGTCTACCGCATCTCGATCGGCGCCCTGCTGGCCGACCCGCAGGGCGACGCATTCGTGTGGACCGCCGGCCAGACCGCGGGCGGAGGGTTCACCACCGGCAGCACGGGCACGTGGGGCAGCACGTGGACCGCCAACTCGCCGATCCAGGGCACCGGCTCGTTCATGCTGTTCGGCAACGCCGTTCCGGCCCCGGGCGGCTTTGCGCTGCTGGCGCTGGCGGCCATGGCGCCACGCCGCCGTCGCGCGTGAACACGGGGGCGGCCGCCACGTCCGCGCACACCGCCGGCGGCCTCAGCGCCGCCAGTCCGCGGGAACGTCGCCGCTGGTCGCGGTGATCCGGCTGCGGATGCCGCCGCGGCCCTTCCAGTCCGTGATCACCTGCAGCCAGATGGGCTTCATCGCCGCCGCCAGGTCGTCGCGGATCCGGTTGGTGACCGCCTCGTAGAAGATGCCCTCGTTGCGGAAGCTCTGGAAGTAGAGCTTCAGGCTCTTCAGCTCCACGCACGTCGCACCGGGCTGGAAGCGCACGGTGATCGTGCCGAAGTCCGGGTGGCCGGTCTTGGGGCAGACGGACGTGAACTCCTCGTTCACGTGCTCGATCACGAACGGCTGCTGGGAGGGCGAGGGGAAGAACTCGAGGAGCTTCACGTCGGGCATGGCGGAAGGGTAGCACCCATGTGCGGCACGGGCATGCCGGGCCGCGGGCGGCGCGCTCACGGCCGGTACTGGCGAACCAGCTTCTCGACCGACGCCTGCGTGGCATCGAGTTCGAGGCTGCGCGCGAAGGCGCGGCGTGCCTCCTCGCGGGCCGTGCCGTCCAACCGGTCGCTCAGCAGCCAGGCGTTGAGTGCGCAGGCGCCGACGCCGTTCCATGCGCGCACGCTCGTGGGGTCCTGCTGGGCGGCAGCGCGGTAGGCGGCGGCTGCACGGGCCATGTCGCCCTGGCGGAAGCACAGGTATGCCGCGCGTTCGCTTGCGCGGGCGTCCGGCCATCGGCGCGCCAGTTCCTCGGCCGAACTGGCGGCCTCGGACCAGCGGCCGGACGCGGCGTAGGCCGAGACGAGCGCGTCCATCGTGTCGCGCTGCACCTCGCCCATCTCCACCGCTTCCTCGCAGGCGGTCACGGCGTCGGGGGCGCGGCCCGTGCGCAGGTAGGCGCGGCCCAGCCGCGTCCACGCATCGGCATCGGCGGCGGCATCCGCGCAGATGCGCTCCAGGAACGGCACCGCGCCCGCGAAGTCGCCCGTCCGCTCCAGGCACCTGGCGACGCCGGCCATCGCGCGCGCATCGGCCGGATGCGCCAGCAGCGCCTGGCGGTACGCGCGGATCGCGTCGGGGTCGCGGCCGGCGGCCTCATGGACCTCGGCCAGCCCCACGCGCGCGTCCAGGTTGTCGGGGGCCACGGCCAGCGTCGCCTCGTAGGACCGTTGCGCCGCGCGCAGGTCGCCCTGCACGCGGGCGGCATCCGCCACGGCCACCTTCGCGTCAACCAGCCGCGGGTTCTGCTCGACCAGTGCGCCCAGGTCCTGCATGGCCTGGCGATAGTCGCCCTGCTGCGCGATCTCCCTCGCGCGTGCGATGCGCGCGGCCTCCTCGGGCGTCGGGTCGGCGGGGATCGACGCCTCGGCCTTCGCGACCTGGCTCTCGGGCTTGGCCCACGCGCGGCATCCGCCCGTCGCCAGCGCCACGCCCGCGCACAGCGCCAGGCACGCCAGCGCGCGCAGCCAGGCCGCGTTCGCCAGGTCCGGCAGCGTGCCGCGCAGCGTGCCTTCCTTCGCGGTCTCCAGGATGCAGGGCACGTGCGCGAACGCCTTCATCCGGACCACGGAGCGGAAGCAGGCCTCGCCGCAGGTGCCGTCGCCCAGGTGCTCGTGGCGGTCCAGGTGGCTGCCGACCGCGCCCTTCGAGTCGTTCACGTGGATCACGCGCACGTTGCGGAGGCCGGCGGCGGCGTCCAGCGCGTCCCAGGCGGCCTTCGCCTTCGCGGGCGTGGTCATGTCGTGGCCCCATGCGGTCGCGTGGCAGGTGTCGATGCAGAAGGCGACGCGCTCGGGGTCCTTCACCGCGTCGCGGATGCGCGCCAGGTGCTCCCACGGCCCGCCCAGGTTCGTGCCGCTTCCGACGGTGTTCTCGATGCACGTGACGGTGCGGTAGCCGCGCGTCGCGGCGTGGATCGCGTCAAGGCCCTTCACCAGGCGCGCGATGCCGGCGGCCTCGTCCTTCGCGTCGCGCGCGGTGCCCAGGTGCGCGCCGGGATGCATGACGCACGACGGGATGCCGAGCGCCTCGCAGCGCTCGACCTCGTCCAGCTGCGCAGCCTGGCTCTTGCGGCGCGACTCGGCGTCGGGCGACGCCAGGTTGACCAGGTAGCTGTTGTGGCTCGCCAGGCGGCGCTCCGGGTGCGTGTCCCAGCCCGCGGCCTTGACCGCCGCCGCGAACTCCGCGACGGCGCCGGGCTCCAGCGGCTTCGCGGCCCACTGCCGCTGGTTCTTGGTGAACACCTGCACGCAGTCCAGGCCCAGGCGAACGGCTTCCTGCACCGCCAGGTGCAGCCCGCCCGCGAC
>CANHFL010000224.1 GCA_947459855.1 Planctomycetaceae bacterium
CCCCGTTCGGCCCGTCGGCCATCAGCGGGCTGGTCGCGGTGCTGCTGGTGGCGGGGGCTGCGCTCGCGCTGTGGCGTCCGCGTCGGTGGCTGCCGCGCCTTGGTGCGCTGCTCGTGCTTTGGGGCACGGTGGGTGCGGCGTTCTGGTGGTGGCCGGCGCCCGAGGGCCGCTCCTGGCAGCCCGAGTGCAGCCGCGCCCCCGAGGTCACGCGCGCAGGCGGCTTGGTGACGGTGCACGGGGTGCGCGACTTCCGCTGGCGTTCCGACACCGACTACGACGCCCGGTGGGATGACCGCACCTACGACCCCGCGCGCCTGCGCCGGTGCGACCTCTTCATGTCGTACTGGGGGCCCACCGAGATCTGCCACCTGCTGCTCAGCTTCGGCTTCGAGCGCCCGGACGGCGCGATGGACTACGTGGCCGTCTCGATCGAGGCCCGCCGCAGCACCGACCAGGAGTACGCCGCGCTGCCGAGCGCCTTCCGGCAGTTCGGGCTGATCTACGTGTGGGCCGATGAGCGCGACGTCCTGCGGGTGCGCACCGACGTCCGCGGCGAGCACATCCACCGCTACCGCCTGGAGATGCCGCCCGATCGCATGCGCGATCTCTTCGACCGATACGTGGCCGCGACGCAGCGGCTGCGCGCGCGGCCCGCGTGGTACAACGCGATCACCGAGAACTGCTGCGTCGGCATCATGCGCACCGCGTGGGGGGACCAGGTGCCGCTCTTCGTCCCCGTCCAGGCGCTCCTCAACGGGTCGCTGGACCGGCATGCCTGGGAGATGGGCGCGCTCGACCGATCGGTGCCGTTCGAGGTGCTGCGGGCGCGCAGCGACATCACCGCTGCCGCGCGTGCAGCCGCCCCGGAGGCGTTCTCGCAGGCGATCCGGCAGGACGACGTGGTCGCCCGCCTGCTGCACCCGGAGCGCATCCGGCCGCTGGGGCAGGAGCAGGAGGAGTGATGCCGCGCGGGGCGCGCCGGGGGATGCTCGGCCGTCGGGCCGGTCAGTCGCGGTAGCGAACGTGGCAGTCCTTGCAGGACGCCGCGAGCGCGCGCATCGGCTCGGCCAGCGCGGCGGCGCGTGCAGCCGTGGCCGTCGGCGCGGCCAGCGCGTCCTCGATCAGCTGCGCGTCGCGCGCGGCCCTCGCCAGCATCTGGGCGAACGCCGGCGGGTGCGCCTTCGATGCTGCGTCGTCCTGCAGCAGCCGGAAGTGGTCGGCCAGCGCGCCGGCCACGGCCGGTGGCACCAGGTCCGGGTGATCGGCGGGCACGGTCCAGCCCGCGGCTTCGATCGCCTTCAGGTGGTCCATGTCCTCGTCGATCGCCACCATCGCGGCGACGAAGCCGTTGGGCCGCGTCACGGCGGGGAAGTCGCTGCGCGCCGCGGCCAGCTGCGCCGCGGCGAGCGGCGTCGTCCGCGCGGCGCAGGCGTAGAGCCCCTTGTAGCCCGGCGCCGTGCCCGAGACGTGCATGCGCTCGATGGCCTGCTGGTTGCCCATCATGCCCAGCGCCACGGCCACGGTGGCCGCCGCGCCGGCACTGCGGTGCTTGCCGTGGTGGCAGTGCACGTAGAACGGTCCCGGCAGATCGTGCACCGCGCGCGCCAGCTCCAGCTTGCGTGCCTCGTCGAATCCGTTGTAGCCGATGGGCAGGTGGACGTAGCGAATGCCCGCGGCCTGCGCGCGTGCCAGATCGGGCTCCGCGCCGTCCACCGAGATCACGGTGCGCACGCCCCATGCGCGCAGCGTGGCGAAGCCTGCGTCCCCTTCGGGCAGGCTGCCGGACCACAGGCCCGGGCCGTACGCGACCACGTTGTGCAGGCCGGGCGCATCGGCCGGCTGCCTCGCTTCGAGGGTGGGCGCCGGGGTGACGGCCGCGCGCGCGACC
Source organism: Planctomycetaceae bacterium (assembly GCA_947459855.1). Taxonomy (GTDB): domain Bacteria; phylum Planctomycetota; class Phycisphaerae; order Phycisphaerales; family SM1A02; genus UBA966. The sequence continues at coordinate 1,889 of CANHFL010000224.1, forward strand.
GCAGGTGCCGGGGCGTTCGTGGCGCAGGCACCCAGGAAGGCGGACGCGGCAAGGAGGGCGATCGTGAACCGCATGCCTTCAGGGTACCCCCCGGCGACGCGGGGACACGCGCTTTATGCGCTCCCGAAATTCCTTAGGGAAACCCGTCGACTCGACGCGAATCCGTGGAATCATGCCGACTCGTCCCCATGCCGATACCGTCCACTCAGCGTCACGCACAGCCGGTCCTTCGCCCCGCGAAGTCGCCGCGTCGCGCGCGCCAGCCCATGAGTGCCGCCCCCACCAGCCGATCCTTCACCGACGACTGCCGCGCCGCGGCGGCCGGCCTGCGCACGGCGCTCGCCGCGCTGTACGCGGACGCCAAGGCCGATCCCGCGAAGCCGCAGGACGTGTCCCGCCGCTTCGGGCTCAACAAGAACCTGACCTGGAAGATCGCCAAGATCCTGCAGTCCGCCGACGCGCTTGAGGCCGTGCCGCACGTGCCCGGCGCCGAGGGCATGCGGCTCCTGATCGGGGCGATGCGCGAAGGCGGCGCCGGCGCCGCCGCGCTTGACCTGGTGGTTGCGCGCTTCGCCGACTTCGAACGCATGACCGTCGCCCACGGCGGAGACCGCCCGACGCTCGAACTGCTGATGGACGGCATGGCGCGCGGTCGCGCGCTGGAAGTCTCGCGCAAGCTGGCTTTCCGCGGCAATTCCGGCGTGTGGGGCCTGCAGGCCCGCGTGCGCTCGATGCTGGAGGTGCTTGCCCCGAATCCCGACGACCCGTCGAAGCTCGACAGCGCGCTGGTCGGTGGCATCCACGACCTGCGCCGGCTGCGGTCCGTGCAGGGATGGCCGCTGTTCCGGTTCCACCGCTACGGCGTCGGGGCGGCAGCATCGGCCCACACGCCGCGCCGGCTCTCGCCGATCGAGCCGCCGCGCACCGCCGACGAGCCCGCGCTGATCATGCGTTCGTTCTGCTCGCCGCCGGGCGCCGAGGTCCACAGCGACACCGAGTCCGATGGGACCGTCGTGCACCGGCTGGTGGACGGCCCGATCGGGCAGCAGGGGGCCGTCACGCTGCTCTTCGGCATGCTCGAGCAGGCATCGGTCCCGCGCTACGCGTCGTCCGCCGCCGAGCCCGAGTACGGCGAGATGGGTGCGCTGGTCACCATGCCCATCGAGCACGCGCTCATCGACATCCTGGTCCACCAGGACATGCTCCGCGAGTTCCGCCCGGAACTGGTCGTGTACGGCCGGCCCCACGGGAGCCTGGAACTCGACCCAGCCGTGCGCGAGAACTACCGCCTGCCCATCGAGGGCACGATCGAGCGGTTCGACGACCTGGACGAGGTCGGCACCGAGCTGGTGCACGACCGCCCGCGCCTGATCCGGTCCGTCCTGCAGGCGGGGAAGTGGGACGCCGACGACTTCACGCTCTTCCGCGCGACCGTGCAGTACCCGCCGATGCCCTCGACGGTGATGCTGCGTTACGAGCTGCCGCTGCGGCCCTGACCGCGGCGCGCGGCGTGCACCACCAGCAAGCCCCCCAGCGTGGCGAGCACGACCGTGCCGGCCGCGATCGCCGCTGCCCAGGCCAACGTGCGGTTCGCGACGTCGCGCGCGCCGCCCAGGCTGTCGACAGACGCCGAGATGCGGTCGAGCGACTCGTGCACACCCGCCAGCTCGCCGCTGAGGCGCTGCTGCGACTCCGCGACCTTCGCCACCGAGCCACCCGCGGTCTCGAGCTTCGACGCGACCGCATCGAAGCGCCCGAGCGTGCCCTTCATGCCCTCGGACTCCAGCACCAC
>CANHFL010000225.1 GCA_947459855.1 Planctomycetaceae bacterium
CCGGGTAGTTGACGCCGCGGCCCAGGAACAGCCAGTTCTCGCGCTCGATGTACTTCTCGGTGGCGCGGCGGATGTGCTCGCTCTGCTGCAGGATGCGGTCGATGTGCCCGGGGATGCGCTCCAGCTCGTGCAGCATGCCGCTGACGAACTCCTGGCTCAGGTAGCGCCGGCGCCCGATGTACAGCGAGAGCATCGCCGACACCATCACCTGGCCCACGAACGCCTTCGTGCTGGCCACGCCGATCTCGGGGCCCACGCGCAGGTAGATGCCCGCGTCGGTCTCGCGCGCGATCGAGCTGCCCACCACGTTGATCACGCCCAGCGCCATCGCGCCGCGCGCCTTGGCCTCCTGCAGCGCGGCCAGCGTGTCGGCCGTCTCGCCGCTCTGGCTCACCGCCACCACCACGCTGCCCTCGGGCACGATCGGGTTGCGGTAGCGGAACTCGCTGGCGAAGTCCCAGTCGGTCGGGATCTTGGCAAGCTCCTCCATCAGGTAGCTGGCCACCATGCCCGCGTGCAGCGCGGTGCCCTGGCCGATGAACGTCACCTTGCGCGCGGACGCGAGCGCGCGCGCGTGGTCGCCGATGCCGCCCAGGACGATCTGCCCCGCGCGGTGGTCCACGCGGCCCTGCAGCGTGCGCGTGAGCGCGGCCGGCTGCTCGAAGATCTCCTTGAGCATGAAGTGCTCGAAGCCGCCCAGCTCGATCTCGCTCAGGTCCACTTCCAGCGCGCGGATCTTGGCGTCGACGGTGACGTCGTCCACGGTGCTGGTGCGGAAGCTGTCGCGCGTGAGCTTGGCGACGGTGTAGTCCTCCAGCGTGAACGCCTGGTTCGTGTGCGCGACGATCGCGCTCTGGTCGCTCGCCACGACGTACTCGCCGTTGCCCACGCCCACCATCAGCGGGCTGCCCTTGCGCGCCACCACCAGCACGCCGGGCTCCTTCTCGCTGATGCACGCGATGGCGTACGCGCCGGTCACCTCGCGCAGCGCGGCCTGCACGGCGCGCTCCAGGTCGCCCTGGTAGAGCTCGCCGATCAGGTGCACCAGCACCTCGGTGTCGGTCTCGCTCTTGAAGACGTGGCCCTTCTCCTCCAGGTACTTCTTCAGCGAGGCGTAGTTCTCGATGATCCCGTTGTGCACCAGCGCGATGCCGTGGCCCTTCACCGGGTCGTCGCAGTGCGGGTGCGCGTTCGCCTCGGTGACGCCGCCGTGCGTGGCCCAGCGCGTGTGCGCGATGCCCGTGGTGCCGTCGAAGCCGCGGCGGTTCTCGATCAGCTCCTCCAGCACGCGGACACGGCCGACCGACTTGGCCACCTGCACCTTGCCCGCGGCGTCGGTGACGGCGACACCCGCCGAGTCGTACCCGCGGTACTCCAGGCGCTTCAGGCCCTCGAGCAGCAGGGTGGTGGCGGGCTTCTTCCCGATGTAGGCGACGATTCCGCACATGGTGGTCGGTGCTCCGTGGGGCGCGAAGGCCCCGTCTCCGTAGGTGCCCCTGCCGGGCAGGGGTTCAGGACGAATCGGCTATTGTCGGTCAGGCCTCGTCACGAAAGGTGGATTCCCGGTCCCGAAAGGGTGGGGATTTCACCCCCAACCGGACGAAAACGACCGTGATGTCCAGCATGCAAGAGCCCGATCCGGACGCCCCGCCCCTGCCAGCGGCACCCCCCGCGGGTGCCCCCAAGGCCCAGTTCCGGGCCTGGGGCCGCATGCTGACCAAGGTTGAGGACCCCGCGACCGTCCGCCGGGCCAGCGAGGCCATCTGCGACCATGTTGTGGCGTACTGCCGCGAATTCGCCTCAATCTGCACCCCATCTACCGGCGTTGACCACCCGCCGACCCTGATGCTGTATGTGCCGATCCGCGGCGAAGTGGACCCCATCCGGCTGGCTTCGTGGGCCTTTCAGAGCGGCTGGCGGGTGTGCGTGGGATACGGGATCGACCGCGGATCCCCCCTGCAACCCGTCATGTTGCCGGCAGATGCCGTCACGAACGGCACATGGAACATCCAGGGGTTCGAGGAAGACGCGTGGGGCGTCCCCGTCCCCCGTGACCGCACCCCCGTCCGCACCCAGGCGCTGGACATGGTGGTGGTGCCAGGCGTGGCATTCGACACCGCCTGCCACCGGCTGGGCCGGGGCGCCGGGGTCTACGACCGGTTCCTCAGCACGCTGGGCACGGCCACCCGCCGCGTGGGCGTGGCGATGGACGCACGCATCGTTCCCGCATTGCCCACCGACCCGCACGACATCCCGATGCACCTGGTGGCCACCGAGCGGCGCGTGCTTCGGCCGTGAGTGCATTCCTGCTCCCGATTGTGGCACAATGCCGATGACCACTGATCGCACGGCATCGGACGCCGCGCGCATTCGCCGGGCATGCACGCCTTCGGCAACCTTCCAGACTCGAGGTCACGGATGACCCTCCCCAGCCAGTCGCCCCGTTCCAGCTCGCCTCTCTCCACCGGGACTCCGCGCCGTGCGGGCAACGGCATGCGCTCGCTGCTCATCGCCGTCGCCGCGATCGGCCTGGGCGGCGCCGGCGCCGGCTGGCTGCTCACGCACCGCAGCGAGACGCCCGACTCCGTGCCCGCCGCCGGCAGCGTGACCGACCCGCTGGCCGCGAACGCCGGCGTGCCCACCGACACCAACGCGCCCGTCGCGCTCGACACCGCCGGCACCAGCGCCGCGAACCCCGCCGCGCCGCTCGGCAGCCCGGCCGTCACCGGCACCACGACCACCGCCGCGGGTGCGGCCGCGGCCGGCGCCACCGCCGGCATCGCGGGCACGCCCGGCACCGCGCCCACGACGCCCGCCGCCACCCTCGGCAACGCCGCACAACGCGTGCAGCAGGCCGTCGCGATGGTCGAGAGCGACCCGGTGCGCGCGCGCGCCGAGCTCACGCGCCTGCTCGACTCCAACCAGCTGAGCGCCGCCGAGCGCTCGGCCGCGTACGTCGGCGTCAACAAGCTGGCGGAGAAGCTCTTCTTCAGCCCCAAGATCGTGCCCGGCGACACCGTCAGCCAGAGCTACGTGGTGAAGCGCGGCGACAGCCTGGCGCGCATTTCCAAGAACGAGAAGCTCGGCGTCGACTGGCGCTTCGTGCAGCGCATCAACGGCATGGCCAACGAGAAGGCCGTGCGCCCCGACATGCGCCTGAAGCTGGCGTACGGCCCCTTCGACGCCGAGGTCGTGAAGGCCGACTTCCGCTTCAACGTCTACGCCGGCAAGGGCGCGGACCGCGTGATGGTGGCCAGCTTCCCCTGCGGCCTGGGCGAGAACGACTCGACGCCCGTCGGCACCTTCCAGGTGCGCAAGGGCTCGAAGCTCATCGACCCCGAGTGGCGCAATCCGCGCACGGGCGAGTACTTCGCGGCCAACGACCCGAAGAACCCGATCGGCGAGCGCTGGATCGGCCTGCAGGGCACGTCTCCCGAGACCGCGAAGTTCACGGGCTACGGCATCCACGGCACCACCGAGCCGCAGTCGATCGGCAAGCAGATGTCGATGGGCTGCGTGCGCCTGGGCGATGCCGAGGTGCAGGTGGTCTACGAGCTGATCGGCGAAGGCAGCACGATCGTCATCCGCTGACGCCATGGCACCGCACGCGGACGGCACCGGACGCGCGCGGCCCACATCCGACGAAGTGATCACCGCCCTCG
>CANHFL010000226.1 GCA_947459855.1 Planctomycetaceae bacterium
GCGTCCGACCACGGCCTGTCGGAACGTGACGATCTGCGTCGCCGCGACCAGCACGGCGGCGATCGCCACCGCCCAGACCACGACCACGACCACGCTGCCTCGGCGCGAGCTCATCGTCCGCCTCCGCCGCCGCGTGGCCCGGTGCCGGGGCCGCCGTTGAATCCGCCGCGACCACCGCCGCCGCCGTTGAATCCGCCGTTGCCTCGCCCACCGCGTCCTCCGCCGGTGTCGCCGGGGCGAGTCGGGCCGCCCATGCCACCGCCGCCGACGGCGCCGCCCGCGGTCGTCGGGTCGCCCGGGACCGCCGTTCCGCCGCCGGCCGGAAGGCCGCCACCCGCGCCGCCCTGTGCGGTGGCATCGCCCGGAGATCCGGGGGCGGAGCCCGGCTCGCCCGTGCCGTCGCCCGTTGCGGGATCCTCCGGCGGAGGCTCCTCCGGCTTCGGCGGCACCACGCGGTCGATCGCCACCACGGTGCGCAGCGTGACCTCCGGGGTCAGGGCCTCGGCGTCCTTTCCGACCGGTGCGCCGGTCGCGGTGACCGAGATGCGCACCATCTTCGGCAGGCCGTCGGCGTCCGAGTCCCAGTCGGTCGTCCAGCCGCCGTTGCCCTCGCTGGCCTCGATCGTCATCGCCACGATGCCGTCAGCGATCGGCTCGGCGACGCCGCCGCCGTCCGGCACGTCGTCCGGCACGGGGTCGCGGCGGCGCCAGAGCGCGGAGCCAAGTTCGTCGTCCTCGATGCGGTATGCCGCCTCGAACTCGTTTCCCTCGCCCTGGTAGTCGATCGGATGCGTCGCGCGCATCGAGCGGTTGAAGACCAGCAGCTCGCTCCGGTCCCGGCCCTGGGTCCTCGGGCCCGGGGCGACGGTCTTCAGCAGGAAGCGGCAGTCGAAGAGGTCGTCGGAGCGCAGCAGCGCGACCACGTCCCGCCGCATACTCTCGAGCGCCGTGCTGGCTCGCTGGAACGCCTCGACGCGGTCGCGCGCGATGTTGCGCGACTTGGCGAGCTGGGAGAGCGCCAGCGTCACCGCGCCCAGCACCAGCGCCGCCACCGTGCCCGCCACGACGAGCTCGATCAGCGTGAAGCCCCGCGCCGCGCGCGGGCTGCGTCCGCGCGGTTCACTTGGGTTGCTGCGTCTGGTCATAGCGTGCCTGCCTGTCGATCGGGGTCTGCGGACGGCGCTCGGGCTCCTCGGCCTCGGTGATGCGCGGCGCCATGAGCGTCTCAACCTCGTACGCGGCGCCGTTCGGGTCGCGCACCACCGCCATCACGCGGTACGGGTCGCCGACCTCCTGCTTGCGGATCTCCACCTGCCATTGCCAGTCCTGGAAGGGCGCGTCGAAGCGCCCGTCCTGCGCCCGCTGCTCCATCCACTCGACGGGACCGGTCGCCAGGACCTCGTTGAGCAGCCCGTCCACCAGCGTCGCCGCGACCAGGTCCCTTTCGGACCGCTGCTGCATCGCCAGCGAGCGCTCGGCGATCGAGAGCACCGCGGCCAGCCCGATGCCCAGGATGACGCCGCCGATGATCACGTCGATCAGCGCGAACGCGCGTCGACGGGCGGTGCGGCGCATCACCATGCGTCACGCTCCCGTCCGGCGCGGTTCAGGTCGATCGGCACGCGGGCGTACGGCGCGGGCTTGTCGGCATCCACGCGCACCACGCTCGGCGAGCCGGTGGGCAGCGAAACCGTCGAGTCGAGGCCGTGCCCGACCAGTCGGATCTCGATCTTCGCGCGGTCGCCGCCCGGGACGCTCGCGATCGTGAACTCGCCCGGATCGACGCGCTTGTCGTCCACCCGGACCTCCTCGATGTCCAGGCCGGGCGTCAGCGCCACCGGCGACGCGAAGCGGTCCGGGCGCCACTCGGCCGGCCCCATCGGGTCGTCCGGCGCCGTGTCCTTCACGATCAGGTGCACGCGGCCGTCGGTGCCGTCGCGCCACAGCGCCACCTGCTGCGAGCCGAGCGCCTGGCGGTACGCGTACAGGCGCAGCAGTTCGGCGACCTGGTCCACCGAGACGTCGGCTTCCTGGCGTGCGGTGCCGGTGAACCGCGGCACGATCGCCGCGGCGGCGATCGCGATCATGATCACCACGACGATCAGCTCGATCAGCGTGAAGCCGCGCGCGGCGAGGCTCGCCGCGCGCGGACGTGGAGCGGTGCTGGGATGCGCGCGTGGGGTCATGGTGCGCGCGGACGGACGGCTCAGCGCTTGTCGCCCGCGATGATGTCTGCGTTCTCGCCCTCGCCGCCGGCCTGGCCGTCGGCGCCGAAGCTGTAGACGTCGAAGTCCAGGTTGATCTCGCCGGGGACGCGGATCTGGTACGGGTTGCCCCACGGGTCCAGCAGCTGGTTCCTGTTCAGCACCGCGGCGTCGCCCTCGGTCAGCTCGACCAGGTCGAAGTCCGACGGCAGCGTGCTCATGCCCTTGGTGGTCATGTACATGCGGACCTGGTTCGAGATGGTCTCGGCGTCGGCGCGCGCGGTCTTGCCCTTGGTGAACCCGATGTAGTGGGTCACGCGCGGCACGACCAGCGCGGCCAGGATGGCCATGATCGTGACGGCGACGATGAGTTCGACGAGCGAGAACGCGCGGCGCGCGGAGGAACGGCGGGGGCGGTGGGTGCGCATGGGGTGATGGGGTCCTGGGTTGCGGGCGTGACGGCCCGCGTGCTACGTGTGAACGCCGGAGAAGGCTCGTTCTGACATCGGCCATCCGCGGGATCCGCATGGAGCATCCCCGGGGCAGCCCAGATATGTCCGATAACGCATCGCGTCAGCCGCCCAGGGCCTTCTGCATCTCCAGCAGGGGGAGCAGGATGGCCGCCAGGACGAACGAGGCGATCAGCGCCATGAAGACCAGCAGCACGGGCGGCAGGAGCTTGGTGAAGACCTTCAGCGAGGTGTTCACCTGCCGATCGAAGGCGCCGGCGGCGTGGATCAGCATGGGTTCCAGGCGACCCGACTTCTCGCCGATGTTGACGATCTGCACCAGGAGCGGCGGAAAGAACCCGCACCGTTCCAGGGGCTCCGCCAGCGACTGTCCGGTGGTGACCTTCTCCTGGACGCCGTCGATGGCCTCCATGAGCACCATGTTGCCCAGGGTGTCGCGAACGATCTTCAGCGCGCTCAGGATGGGCAGGCCGGCCGAGACCAGCGTGCCCAGCGTGCGCGTGAAGCGCGCGACCGCGACGTCGCGCAGCAGCGGCCCGATGATCGGGGCCTTGAGCAGCGCGTAATCGACCTTCCGGCGGTTATCCGGGACCGCGATCCAGCGCCGCAGCAGCAGGAAGCCGCCGAGCGCGCCGCCCAGCACCAGCCACCACCAGTCGTGCATGAAGTCGGCGAATGCCAGCAGGATGCGCGTCGGGATCGGGATCGTGACGCCCGGCTGCCCCAGGATCGGCTGCATCAGGCGGGGCAGCAGGAAGGTCACGGCGATGATGATGCTCACGCCGATCAGGCAGGCCACGATGATCGGGTAGATCGTCGCGCCGATCACCTCGCGGCGCAGCTCCACCGAGCGGTCCAGGAGGTCGGCCAGCTGGTGCATGACCTCGGACATGCGGCCCGACGCATCCGACGCGCGCACCATGCCGACGATCATGTCGTCGAACGGCGGGCCGTACTCCTCCATCGCCTCGTGCAGCGGCTTGCC
>CANHFL010000227.1 GCA_947459855.1 Planctomycetaceae bacterium
CCGAACTCGGCCTGGAGCGCCTGCAGCACCATCTCGCCCAGGCGCTTGGTGGCGCCCATGACGCTGGTCGGCCGCACGGCCTTGTCGGTGCTCACGAACACGAAGTTGCGGACCCCGTGCCGCATCGAGGCCTCGGCGAGCCGGAGCGTGCCCAGCACGTTGACCTCCGCTCCCTCGGGCTCGTTGTCCTCGACCAGCGGGACATGCTTGTAGGCCGCGGCGTGATAGACCGTGTCCGGCTTGCGCTCGGCGATGATCCGGTCGATCCGCACGGCATCGGTGACGCTGGCCAGGCAGCGATGGAGCACGGGGCGCACCGAACCGGGCGCGCGGGAGTCGAGGCGCTGGTTCAGTACCGCGTCGATCTGGAAGAGGTTGAACTCGCCGTTGTCGACCAACACCAGCTCGCGCGGCCCGAGCGCCAGCACCTGGCGGCAGAGCTCGCTGCCGATCGACCCGCCGGCACCGGTGACCAGCACGCACTTGCCCGCGACGTTGGCGGCCAGCATCTCGGGGTCCGGCGGCGCGGACGCGCGGCCCAGCAGGTCCTCGATGGCCAGCGGGCGCAACGCGCCGATGCTCACGCGTCCGTCGCGGATCTCGGCGAGCGTCGGCACCGCCAGCACGCGCACGCCGGAGCCGGCCGCATGCTCCAGGAACGTGCGGCAGCGCGATCGGCTGTGCGGTCCCAGCGCCACCAGCATGGAGGTGAAGCCGGTGCGCTCGCGGACGCGGTCGAACTCGGCGGTCGGGTGGATGCGGATCCCGCGCAGCGAGCCGCCCGCCAGGCGCGGGTCGTCGTCGAAGACCGCCACCACCGCGGACGTGCGGTCGTGCGCCACCGCGGACATCAGGCCCGCGCCCGCGTCGCTCGCTCCGAAGATGGCCACGCGCACGGTCGCGACGGCCTGCAGCCGCAGGAAGCGGCGGATGGCCAGGCGCACGCCTCCCGACGCCAGGAACAGCAGCACGCCGGCGATGACCGGGGCGGTCCGCGGCAGGCCGACGCCGCGATCGGGCGCCACGAACAGCGCCGCCTCGAGCACGACGACGAACAGGCCGCATGCCTGCGCCAGCAGCCAGGCGTAGCGCGGGCCCAGGTAGCGCGTGATCTCGCGGTAGAGGCCGAACGCCCAGAACAGCGGCGGCACGACGGCGGCGGCGAAGACCAGGTGGTACCAGCGGGCCTGCGGCGGAAGCTCCAGCGTGCCCAGGCGGAGCGTGAACGCCATCCACAGGCACGCGAAGGCGGCCATCGCGTCCCATGCCGCCATCAGCAGCTGCTTGCCCCGGCGCGGCAGCACGTCGGCGACGTGCAGGGCGCGATCGAAGAGACCTTCCTGCTTGGGGACCACGATCGCGGGATTGTACCCACGGACAGACCGGGCGCCGCACGGGCGCACGCCGGATAACCTCCCCTGAATGGCGTCGGTCGTCTTCTACTTCGAGCTGCACCAGCCCTTCCGGCTTCGCCGCTATTCGGTCTTCGACACCGACCCGTTCTACTTCGACAACGCGGCCAACGAGCGCATCCTGCTGAAGGTGGCGGACAAGTGCTACCGTCCGGCGACCGCCAAGCTGCTGGACCTGGTGCAGCGCCACGACCGGCGCTTCCGCGTGACGTTCAGCGTCAGCGGCACGGCGCTGCAGCAGCTGGAGCAGTGGGCGCCCGACGTACTCGACACGCTGCGCCGCCTGGTCGACACCGGCGCCTGCGAGCTGCTCGACGAGACCAGCCACCACTCGCTCGCGTTCCTGTTCAGCAAGCCCGAGTTCGACGCGCAGGTCAAGGCGCACAACGCCGAGATCGCGCGGCTCTTCAACGGCTACCGCCCGCGCAGCTTCCGGAACACCGAGCTCATCTACGGCAACGAGCTGGCCGGCCACGTCGCGTGGCTGGATGGCTACCGCGCCGTGCTGTGCGAAGGCACCGACCGCCTGCTGGCTGGCCGCAGCCCGAACTACGTCTACGCGCCGCCCGCGCGCGCCACGCCGCACGGCCACGAGCCCGTGCGCCTGATGCTCAAGAACTACCGCCTGTCCGACGACATCGCCTTCCGCTTCAGCGACCGCAACTGGAAGGAGTGGCCGCTGGACGCGCACCGCTTCGCCAAGTGGGTCAACCAGATCAACGGCGACGGCAACGTCTGCAACCTGTTCATGGACTACGAGACCTTCGGCGAGCACCAGTGGGCGTCGACCGGCATCTTCGAGTTCCTGGACGCACTGCCCGGCGCGGTCTTCGACGTGAACCCCGGCCACAACGACTTCCAGACCGTCACCGAGGCCGCGGAGCGCCACGCGCCGGCCGGCGAGTACAGCAGCGAGGGCTTCATCAGCTGGGCCGACAGCGAGCGCGACCTGAGCGCATGGCTCGGCAACCCGCTGCAGGACAACGCGGCGGCGCAGCTCTTCGGGCTGGAGGAGGCGGTGAAGGCGCGGCACGCCGCGGGCGACCAGTGGATCCTGGAGGACTGGCGCAAGCTGACCACCAGCGACCACCTGTACTACATGTGCACCAAGTACTGGGCGGACGGCGACGTCCACAAGTACTTCAGCCCGTACGAGACGCCCTACGACGCGTACATCAACTTCATGAACGTGCTGGACAACCTGCGAACGCGGGCGGGGGCGTAGGTTGGCGGCGGGCCGGGCGATGGACCGATCGGCGTTCGAGGCCGTGGAGCGTGCGGATCCCGCGTGGTCGTCCGTGCACCTGGCCGCTGCGATGGCGTGGTGCTTCCTGATGCCCGTGGGCCGCGCACCCGAATCGGCGGCGTTCGCCGTGCTGGCGTTCGTCGCCGCCGTCCGGCTGCCGTCCACGTGGCGGCTCTACCCGGCGCTGCTGCGGTCGCCGGCGTTCCTGCTGCTGGCGGCGCTGGCCGCGCTGCATGCCGCGAGCGTGGCGTGGGCCACGAACCCGGTGGTCGAGCCGGGCACCATCGCGCAGCGCTCGATCCTCGTGCCGTTCATGGTGTGGCCGATGATGCACCGGCTCGGGCTCCTGATGGGCGCCCTCGTCGCGGGAGGCTGCATGCAGTGCGCGACGACGCTCGTGCGCAGCTGGAACGGCTCGGGCTTCAGTCGCTACGACCGGTCCAGGCCGCTCATCGGCCACCTGACGACGGCCGCGATGGTCGTCTCGACCTGCGCGTCCGTCGCGGTCGCCGCGGTCGCGGGCAGGCGCAACGCCTGGGCGGAGGGCGCGGCGTGGGTCGCGATCGCGCTCTGCCTGGCCACGCTGATGGTGCTCGACGTGCGCACGTCCCTCGCGGCGGCGCTTCCCGGCGGCGTGGCGGCGGTGGCCTGCACGATGGCGCCGCGGGGGACCCCGGGCCGATGGCGGCGGCCCGTGCTGGTGTCTGCCGTGCTTGCGCTCGTGGTCGCGGCGACGGTGGTCGCGTCGAACCGCACCGACAGTTGGCGCGCCGCGCTGATGGGCAGGGAACTGCCGCAGAACGCGGGGGTCGACCCTGCGTTCGCGGCGGCCGGCACGCGGATGGCCGCCTGGCGCGGGTCGATCGAGATGTGGCGAGAGCGCCCGCTGCTCGGCGTCGGGTGCGACTCCTGGGTGCACGAATGGAAGCCGCGCATCGCGGCCGACCCAGGGCGCTACGGCGTGCCGCCGGACCGGGCGAAGGCGGCGGCAACGCTCCCG
>CANHFL010000228.1 GCA_947459855.1 Planctomycetaceae bacterium
CGGTGTAGCCGAAGCTCATGAGCGCCAGCGTGTCGCCGAGGTTCGCCTCGGTGAACGGCTTGCCGTCGGCGTCCTGCAGGACGAACGGCCCGCCCTGCGCATTGGGGCTCGCCGACTGCAGCGGCAGGTGCGAGTCGTCCTCGACGGGGCCGTAGCCGTCGCCGGGGCGGATGGGCGGCATCGGGCGCGCCGGGTCGTAGCAGCGCACCTTCTGCATCATGCCGCCGTCCTCGTGGCAGAGGATGTGGCAGTGGAAGACGTAGTCGCCGATCTGGCACGGCATGTCGAAGGGGATGATCACCTCGACCTCGCCGCGCACGGGAAGGTTGATGTTGTCGCGGTGCTCGTTGAACGGCACGTCCTTCCCCGTGATCTTCACCACCTGGAAGTCGGTCTGGTGGAAGTGGAAGACGTGCAGCTCGTCGGTCGAGTTGCGCACGATCCACTTCTCGATGGTGCCCCACTTGACCAGCTGGTCGATGCGGGTGCTGTCGAAGTAGCGGTTGTCGATCCGGAAGTCGTTGTCCGTCTCGTTGAAGACGATGGTGCGGACGTTGTCGACCTTCACCTTCGAGAGGTCGCGCAGCGGGCTCGGGCCCTGCGCCTTGAGCGGCAGGTCGATGGGCTTCTCGACCGGGTCGCCCGCGCACACCATCGTCAGCAGGTTCTCGGCGGAATAGCCGTCGCCCGCGGGGCCGGTGCGGATCTCCGAGGTGTGCAGCTTGTAGCGGCCGGGCTTGCGGAACTGCACCAGGACGTCGACGCGCGACCCCGGCGGCAGGGCGAAGCGCTCGACCTCGCGCATCTCGTTCACCGGGTTGCCGTCGGTGTTCACGATCCAGAACTTCTCGCCGCCGAAGTCGAGGTGGTAGTAGATGTTCGCGCCCTGCGCCGAGAGGCGCAGGAGCTGCGTCTCGCCCGGGCGGATGGGCACGTCGGGGAACTTCTGGTCGTTGACGAGCCGGTACGTCGGCCAGCTGATCTGGATGCCCTGGACCACCTCGCCTGTCAGGCCCTTCTGGTAGTCGTGGAGCACGCAGTTGCGCTCGGTGATGCCCTTGAGCTCGGGCCAGCGCTCGAGCTCGCCCTCGACGATGAGCGTGCCCGCGACGCCCTGCATGACCTGGCGCTGGGTCATCGTGTGCGGGTGCGCGTGGTACCAGTAGGTGCCCGGGTGGTGGTACTCGGGGATGCGGAACCGGTAGGTGTACTGGTGCCCGATCGGGATGATCGTGAACACGCTGTCGCCGTAGTCGTCGGGCGACACCTGCAGGCCGTGGAAGTGGATGTTCGTGTTCATGTCCCCGTCGTTGATGACGGTGAGCTCGAGCAGGTCGCCCGGCCGCAGGCGCAGGATCGGGCCCGTGTAGCGGCCGTTGAAGCAGGTGGTGATCAGGTTCTGGTCGCCCGCGGGCACCTCCTGCTTGCGAATGTGGAGGGTCGCCTTGAGGACGCCGTCCACCGACCGGATGGTGGGCGACTCCTCGAACTGCGGGCGGGGGCCCGGCACGTCGGGGAACTGCACCCCCGGACCGATGATCCGTTGTCCGGAGTCCTGCGGGGCAGGGCCGGCGAGCGCGATCAGGGCAGCGAGCAGGATCGTGGACATCATGTCGTGGGTGTCTCCGGGCGGGGAGGCTACCGCGGACGGATGTGGCTACCCTTCAGGGAGTCATGTCCACCCCGTTCGCCGACCGGATCGACCTCCAGAACCGCCTGTTTTCCCGGCTTTCCGCCATGTTCGGGCAGGAGGTTCCGCTGTACGACCGGGCGCTGGCGGTGAACGGGGCGACGAACCGCGCGGTCTGCGACCTCGTCGCCCGGTTGCACCGCGGGTTCTCGATGCCCCCCGGCCAGCTCGAGCGCACCAGCGGCGAGCGCCACGGCGCGATCCGCATCGGCCGCCCGGACGAGTACCGCTGGATCGCGCGCTTCTTCGCGCAGTTCGGCATGGAGCCGCACAACTTCTACGACATGACGGCCGTGGGCGCGAAGAGCCAGCCGATCATCGCCACCGCGTTCCGATCGGTGCACCGGCCCGAGCACCGCGTGTTCTCCTCGCTGCTGATGACCGACTACTTCGACCCCGCCACGCGGCAGCAGATCGAGGCGCTGCTGGCGCCGCGGCAGGTCTTCGGCCAGCGCGCGAAGGACCTGATCGAGAAGGCCGAGCGCCAGGGCGGGCTGGACGCGGCCGACGCCGACGCGCTCATCGCCGAGGGCACGCAGCGCATCTTCAAGTGGACCGGCCGCGCGCGCGGGCACGCGCTGTACACGCACCTCTCGTCCACCGGCTTCAAGATCGCGGCGGACATCGCGTGCTTCGAGTCGCACCACCTGAACCACCTGACGCCGAACACGTTCTGCATGGACCTGTACGTGGCGTCCATGAAGTACTGCCTGGGCGAGATCGACGAGGCCGCGTTCCGCATGCGCGCGCGCACGGCCCTGCAGCGCCTGGTGAAGCAGGCCGACCGCGACTGGCTGCGCCTGCACTTCAAGCACCTGCCGCACGCGGAGATCGATTCGTACCAGCCGGGCGGCGCCACCGCCGTGGACATCGACGCGGCCGTGGACGGCCTGGTGCGCACGTACGCGGGCGCGGGCTTCCAGCTGAAGGGCCTGAAGCACGCGGGCTTCAAGGACTTCACCGAGGGCCCGTCCGAGGACACGCCGGTGCTCCTGCGCCAGGACGCGTACAAGGCGCTCACCGAGCCCGTGCGCTTCACCGAGGCCGATGGCACCGCGGTGGACACTGTGCACACCGCGCGCTTCGGCGAGATCGAGGAGCGTGGCTACGCGACGACCGCGAAGGGCCGCGCGCTCTACGACGACTGCCTGGCGAAGGCCGATGCGATGCGCGAGAAGGACGCGGGGCTGCCGAAGCGCGACTGGGCCGCGTACGACGCCGCGTACGCGAAGGAGTTCGCGCGCTTCCCGAAGACGCTGCCCGAGCTGGTCGCGCAGGGCCTGGTGTTCGCGCGCTTCGCGCCCACGCCGAAGGGCGTCGCGGCGGCGAAGGCCGGCGGCATCGGCACCACCGACCTCCTGCAGCTGACCCGCGACGGCCTCGTGCAGTTCGAGGGTCTGCGCTACGAGGACTTCCTGCCCGTCAGCGCGGCCGGCATCTTCGCGTCCAACCTGAACCAGTACGGCACGCAGTCGACCGCGGCCGTGCGTCCGACCTACACCCAGCGCCAGCTGGAGGAGGTCATGGGCCGGCCGATCATCGACTCGAGCGTCGTCTACGCGGGTGTCGATGCTGAATCGCGCCTGGCCACGTACCGCGCGCTGGGCCTGCTGGACCGCGTGCCGGCGGCCGAGCGGGCCGCGCTGGAGCAGGCCGTGGCGGCGTGCCCGCCTGGGACGGTGCATCCCTCGGGTGCTCACCCGGTAGGTGCGGGCGCCTGACCAAGGAGCCCGACCGATGCAGACCCGCCGCGAGATGATCCGAACCACCACGATGCTCGCCGGCGGGATCGCCGCGGGCGGCCTGCTTGCCCCGGCGGCATTCGGTGCGGCGCGCCCGGCGCCGGCCGCGCGCGCGGCGCGGCGGAGCCTGAACTCGAAGCTGCAGCTCCTGCAGGTGGGCGTGGGCGGGAGCATCGCGCCCGCCGACCGCGACCAGCTGAAGCAGCACCCCGACGTCGCGTTCA
>CANHFL010000229.1 GCA_947459855.1 Planctomycetaceae bacterium
CGCCCACGGTCAGCCGGCTTGAGATGGCGCTGAACGATGCGGCGCCGTTCACCAGCGACACCGTCTCGTTCGGCCAGCTGCTGCGCTCCAGCCGCTCGCGCGAGGAGACGGCCCGCTTCCTGGACCCGACCGACCCCCGCGTGCAGGACTGGCGCGCCCGCCTGGCCTGGACGCCCGGCGCCGCGTTCGCCCCGCGCTCCGGCGCCGAGCTGAACCTGGACATGCGCCGCAAGATCACCACCGTCAACGGCGCGCGCAACGAGATGCTGCCGCCGCGCCTGTGGTCGGTCATCGACCACACCAACACGGCCACGGCGCAGGACGTCACCCGCATGCGCCCGGCGTACCAGCGTCGCGGCGTCGACTTCGACAACGACGGATCGCCGGACGACGTGAACGGCGACGGCACCGTGAACCTGGCGGACGATGTCCCGCCGTACCACCCGCTGATCATGTTCCCGGGCACCACGCCGCGCGGCGACGCGAACGGCGACGGCTTCGTGAACTTCGTGGACGCGCAGATCGCGCGCCAGCAGTTCCTGGACGACAACCGCAAGGTGGACCTGCGGCGGCCGAACGACCCGCCCTCGGTCGGCCCGACTGGTGCCACCACGCCTGCGACGGCCGCCACGCGCGCCGCGTTCGACCGCCAGTTCCAGACCGACATCCAGCGCATCATGCGCCGGACGCTGATCGACGAAGGCAGCCGCCAGAGCTACTTCGGCAGGCCGGGCCAGCCGGTCGCGGACGTGAACAAGAGCCTGGCCGCCACCAAGCTGATGGCGGCGAGCTTCGCGGCCAACGCCGTCTGCTACCGCGACGGGCTGCAGCGCGTGACCAACACGCTGTTCCTGGACCAGCCGATGCACCCGCAGGAAGCCGTGCCGGTGCCCACCGACGCGGTCATCGATCCCTCGCTGCAGACCGCCGGGTTCATGGGCGTCGAGAAGCAGCCCTTCTTCCAGGAGGCGTTCATCGCCTTCGTCTATCCCAAGACCAAGCTGACGCAGGCGCAGATCGATGCCGTCACCGGCCCGCCCGGCAGCCCCAACGCCGGATGCCCGGACCAGTCGACCTGCCTCGTCGATGCCGCGAATCCCGGCAGGCTGCCGCCGTGCACGGCCAACGGCGCAGGTGAGAACTTCGTCACGTACGACCCCGCCGACCCGAACACCTGGCCCGCGGTGGTCTTCGTGGTGCAGGTGGCCAACCCGTACAACACGCCCGTCAAGCTGGCGGACTTCCAGATCCGCCTGAACACCGAGGCCGGCGTGCAGCGCTTCTTCTTCGGCCTGCCGGGTCCGGCGGGCACCAAGAGCGGCAACATCTACGGTCCGGACGTCGAGCTCGGTCCCTGCACCCCCGAGGAGCCTCGCACCGCCATCGTCTTCAGCGTGCCCGACACGTTCCCGAACGGCGATCCGTTCCCGCGCGACGCGTGGCTGGACTACCTGGACATCCGCCAGGCGGTCACCGAGACCGATCCCACCAACGACACCAAGGCCGGCCAGCCGTTCCCGCCCGACCAGAACGCGATCTTCTCGCCGGCGTGGGGCACCACCGCTCTCGAGAACGCGAACAAGCGTGGCGGCACGCTCTACTTCGACGCCACCCGCACCGCCACGCCGGTGTTCCCGGGCCTGGACATCAGCGGCGACATGCGTCAGTGGCAGCCGCAGCCGCCCACCGGCACGCCAGGCGGCGCGTCGTTCCTCGAGCTTCGCCGCGCGATCTACCCGTCGACGGGCGGTGCTCCCACCTGGACGGTCGTGGACCGCATGGAGAACGAGCTCGATGCGTCCGGCAGCCAGCAGCAGTCGTTCCGCGACCAGCTGCTGCGCCTGAGCACCGACGAGCACCTGCCGCCGCCGCTCCAGATCGAGTGCCGCAACAACCGGCTGTCCATCAGCGGCATCCGCATCCGTCAGGACGACTTCTACGTCACGTGGGCGCGCGGCGCACGGCAGTGGCTGTACGACACGCAGAACGACGGCACGGCGGCGACGCCGTCGGGCCGCGGGGTGATCACGCTGGACGAGCGCAACCCGCGCTACGTGCTCAGCCGCCTGACGGGTTGCGATCGCGTGCAGAATGCGGTCACCGACGTGTTCGTCGGCACCACCCAGGACCAGCGCAAGGGCATCACGATCCCGCTGACCGACCTCCCGGATGGTGGCGCGACGAATCCCACCGCCTGCTGGTTCACCATGGACTTCTGGGATGGGTGGGGCCAGCGCGTCCGTGGCAAGCCGACGTTCCTGCCCACCCGCATCATCCGCAACGTGGCGGGCGGCACGACGTCGCGCCGCTACGACTACCCCGCATGGCGGCTCACGAACGCAGCCGCGCCCACCGGCACCGTCCTGAACTACGGAGAGAAGGGCTGCACCGAGGAGGAGTTCGTCAGGGGCAGCGACCCCGACGGCCAGTGGTTCATCGCTCCGATGCGCTTCTTCCAGAAGGATGCGGACTTCGACCAGGTGGGCGAGATCACCGACGTGATGATGTGGGGGCCGGTGGTCGCACGAGACACCACGGGCCGGACGTTCGCCACCCTCTCCGAGATCCTGGCCCAGCAGCCGGACTCGACGAACACGCTCTTCTTCCCGAAGGCCCCGGTCGGCATCGACCGGCGCTCGATGAACAGGCTTGTCACCTCGCCGCCGCTCTATGACACGACGCCGGGTGCGGGCGGCCGCCCGAACCTGCTGAGCGGTGTCCAGGTGCTGCCTCCCGTGGCGGACCCCGCCGATCCGACGACCCCCGCGCAGCAGAACGGCATCGGCTTCAACTCACGGCAGGTGGCGGGGATGTCCCTGCTGGACGCCTTCACGGTGGACGACCGGGGCGCAGCGCCGTTCGACTCCGACCTGGATGGCACGATCAGCTTCGGTGAGCGTGCGTCGGCCGAGAACCGGCGTCTCCGCCTGGCCCGCGGCTTCGAGGGCAAGTCGACGCCAGGGCTCGTGAACGTCAATACGGCGCCGCTCGAGGTCATGCGCGCCATGCCGCACATGACGCGCTTGGTCTACGACGACGACGGGCGCCTGGACGGCCTGCGGACGGTCGCCGACCTGACCCTGCAGCAGGCCACGCCGTGGGACATCGGCGCCGTGGATCCCGGTCCGGGCAATCCCGGCTCGCTCCGATGGGACTGGGGCGTTCCCGCACCGCGCGTGCGCGTGCCCGAGGCGATCGACCTCTGGCGCTCCAAGGGCAACGTGGTGCCGGACCTGTCCGTGAACGTGAACGGCGTGCCGAACCACCTGTTCGCGGCGATGCCCAGCTACTACCTGCGCGGTCTCCCGCTGCCCGACACGGGCAACAACCGCGAGTGGGCCGCCGACATGCGCAGCGAGCGCGGCATCGACAGCCTGGGCGAGCTGGCGCTGGTCAGCAAGCTGGCCGAGTTCCGCGACCCGTCCAACCTGGTGGCGGCCGACATCGGCGACAGCTGGAACCAGGACCGCGGCTGGTCGTTGCGCTACGCGGGAGACAACCCGTACCGCACGTGGTGGTCCAGCTCCAGTTCGGGCGCCGGCCATGGCAGCGCGCTGCAGGCGACCGGGCCCGCGGTGGGCGGCACGCTGGCGTACCGCACCGACGGCATCCCACGGGCCGGCACCGGCACGGTGCTGAACGCCTACCCG
>CANHFL010000230.1 GCA_947459855.1 Planctomycetaceae bacterium
AACCACACGTTGCCCGCGTAGTCCGGCACGATGCCCACGACGTCGGGCACCCCGACCGGCACCGACTCGGTCACGGTCAGCTGCCATGTGCCGCCCGCCTGCTGGCTGTGCGCGATCCGCAGCAGGTTGCCGTCCGCGTTCACCAGCACCAGGCGGTCCTGGTGGTCCAGGTACGAGTAGATCCCGCCCGCCAGGAAGCTTATGGAGGATGCCGGCAGGTCCATCTGCGCCAGCGGCGTGCCGAGCGCAGCCGGGTTCAGCAGGTAGACGCACGGCGCCTCGGTGGTCCACTTGGTGGCCACGCAGACCAGCAGACCGTCGCTCGACATCAGGATCGACGCGAACACGGCGTCGTAGGTCTGCGGCGCGACCGTGACCGCGCCGGACCCCGGCCCGCAGTGCGAGGTGGCGCCCGACGAGGCCGCATTGGCGTGCATCGTCGAGGTGCCGCTCGGACCCATGTACGGGTTCGGCGGGGGGTAGGTCTGCGCCGCGGCCGCGCTGCAGAGGGTGGTCACCGTCAGGATCGATGCTTCGAATGGGCGATGTGCGTGCATGGGGCGGTTGCTCGTGGCGCGGCGTTCGGGCGTTCCGGGAAGCACCGCGAGGAAGCCTTGCGGCTTCCTCGCGGGATCGATCACGTGTTGTCGTCGGTCGCGTTCAGCGGCGACGGTTGCGGCGACCGGCCAGGCCTGCGAGGCCGGCCAGCGCGATCGCGCCCGGCGCGGGGACGGGGATGAACATGTCGCCGGCCGACCAGTTCGCGCTGCTGATCGTCTGGGCGATGTTGCCGCTCAGGAGATCCGCAAAGCTGTTGTAGACCGCGAAGCCCGAGACGCTGCCGTTCGGACCGCCGGTGTTGGTGCGGTAGATCTTGCCCTCGAAGCCGAAGAAGCGGTCGTTGAAACCGTAGTTCGCCGAGTAGTTCGAGGTGACGCCGCCGATGTCGCTCACCAAGTTCGTGAACGACGTGTACTTGGTCACGCCGTTGCTGGCGCCGTTGGCCGACCGATTGCGATAGAAGTTGCCCAGGCCGTCCGCGAAGAAGTCGTCCTCGCGGTCCCAGCCGCCCGAGCCGGTCGGAATGGTGAAGTTGAACGTCTCGCCGTTGTTGATCCGGAAGTTCGCGAGCGGGTCACTGGCCAGCGCCTCGTACCGGATGATCTGGCTGATGCGGCCGTTCGAACCGTACACGGTGCGGTACAGGTAGCCCTGCGTGGTCTGCGCCTGGGTGAAGTCGCCGAACACGTAGGTGTAGCGGGCGTTGGCGATGCCGCCGTTGCCCGCGCCGTGGTTCGACAGGGTGCCGGTGCCACCGCCAGCGGAGTTCGCCGCCAGGCCGGCCAGCGACGTGTAGTTGGTCAGGGTGCTGGCGATGCCGTTGTCGTTGTTCGTGCGCCACATGCCGGTGATGCCTGCATCGGCGGTGGTGACGACGGCCGCGACAGCCGGAAGGACGAACAGCAGCGGACGAACAGCTTCACGAAGGCTCAGGGTCTTCACGGGGAACTCCAGAAGGTCGGCCGCGAGGGGGCGGCGGTGAAAGGGGAAGGGACGACGCCAGGGTGGCCACGGCGTCGGCTTCAGGATGCCACCAAAAACCCCGCGCGCAAGCGGGGTGCTGTCCGTGGAGACACCGCTTTCTGAAAGAAACACGCACCCGCGCGCCGAGGGAAGAGGCTTCGGGCCTGTTATACGGACTCTGTTGGCGCGCCCACGCCACCCCTTCCGGGACGCGATCAGCGCCGGCGGCGCGATCGCACGAACCCGGCAGCGCCGACCAAGGCGAACGCCCCCGGCGCCGGCACTGCACCCAGGTTCCAGTTGACCACGGACGAGGAAGGCATCTGGTTGGCCTCGTAGAAGGCCTCGAAGGTGTAGGACCCGGCCGACAGGTTGATGAAGTCCAGGCCGGTGGACTGCTGCGCCCAGGAACCGCCGATCCGCGTGAAGGTGCCCGCGTTGAACGAGAGTTCCGCCACGGTGGCACCGGCCTCATTCACGACGCGCCAGCCGCCGGTCTGTGCCAGCGAACTCCAGTTCCAGTCGACCTGGATGGGGCTCGTGCCGTCGATCGTGTACGTCGCCAGGCAGCTGGACTTTCCCAGGAACTGGCTGTTGAAGACGGACATGGAGGACGCCATCGAGATCGAGAAGTCGGCGGTCGTCATCGAGGTGCGCACGTAACCCCAGGTGGCCGTGTCCACGTCAGCGGCCAGGAGCCCGAACGTCTCGCTGGCGTTGCCGGCCGTCTGCGGTGGGTTCGACATCAGGGTCGAGCTGACGATGAACCGCTCGGCCAAGCCGGCGAAGGCGCTGGTGGCGAACGCGGCAGCGGCGATGGCTGCGAAACTCGTACGGCTGAACATGCTGGCTCTCCCTCGAAGTGGTCCCTGACGAACAGGGATTGTGCCCTGATTGTGGAGCAGTGGAAGTTTCGGTGATCGAATCAAGGTAATTTGGTGTGTCGGAAGGATGGCATTGGTTATCAGACCAGAACGAACCTCCCTGATCGCCTTCGACCGCACCGGCAGGACCGTCTCGTTGGCCACGCTGCTGGCGCTCGGCGGCGCCGCGGCGCCCGCGTGGTCGCAGGTGATCAGTGTCCAGCCGTCTGGCCCCCTCGATTCGGGCGCCTACGTGGCCAGTTCGCGGATGCAGTACGGGCTGACGCAGCCCGCGACCTACCAAGGCGCCATCCTGGGCGGCGCCCGGATCACCACCGACCAGCAGGCCGCCGTCGTCGCCGCCGGCGGGTTCGCCGCCAGCACCAACCCGCCGTTCTGGTCGCAGGCCGGTGCGCCGGGCAACCGATTCACGCTGCAGTACGTCGCGGCCACCAACACGCTCTCGCTCACGGTGCGTTCGCCGGGCGGCGGCGTCGTGAACTTCAGCATCGCCGACACGCAGGACCTGACGTCCGCGCGCGGCATGAACATCAACTGGACCGCGCTGCTCGGGTCGACCTTCGGGAACCTGGCGCTGACCAGCGCAGGGCAGACCATCTCGCTGGGCCCCGCCGGCGGCGTGTGGAGCTCGACCGCGCTTGCGAACTCCACGCTCAGCGGCTGGAACCTCGGCGCCGACTGGACCCTGACCGGCCGCGCCTTCATGCAGGCCGGGCAGAACGCGGCACCCGCGCTGCAGATGGATGTCCTGAGCCAGGGCCTTGGCTACCAGCTGAGCGGCCCGGGCATCCTGAACTACGGCGTGCTGCAGGACCTGGTGATCACCGACACCGAGTTCGAACAGGACCGGTTCGGCGGCACCGACGGCGTGATCGATGCCGACATCCAGTCGAAGGGCGCCGTCACCTTCGACATCGCCGGCACCGCGACGTTCCGCGGCGACATCGGCGACCTGACCAGCCCGCTGGTCGACCCGGCCGCGCGTGGCGCCGCGAGCCTCGTGAAGCAGGGCGCCGGCCGCCTGGACCTTCGCGGCACCGCGAGCTTCACGGGCACGACCACCATCGAGGACGGCACGCTCGGCATCACCGACGACGCGCAGTTGGGCACCGCGGGGCTGGTCATGGGCGACGGCAGCGGCGCCGGATCGCCCGCGCTCTCGCTGGACGCGCCGGGCGGGGCCATGTCCTATGGCCTGGCCGTGCAGCTTGCCGCGGGCGCCGACGCGTCGGTCGTCTCGG
>CANHFL010000231.1 GCA_947459855.1 Planctomycetaceae bacterium
CGCGGCGGCCGCGGACGCGGACATCAGCGCACGGATCGCCTCCGCGGCCTGCGCCTGCAGCGGCTCCAGGTCGGCCGAGGTCGGCGCACCGTCGAGCACGCTGCCCAGGTCCGCGACGCGCGCGGTGATGGCGAGCAGCGTGCCCTCGAGCGCATCCAGCGACTGCAGCACGCCCATCGATCCACCGCCAAGCAGCGAGGAGCGCGTGCCGCCGGCCTGGACGCCGCCCGCCATCGCGTCGAGCGTCGCGCGCACGCCGGCGCCCGCCAGCTCGATCTCGGCCCGGCCCGCCGCGACGTCCGCGGCGATCGCCTCGGCCTGCTCGTTGCGCGCGGCGGCATCGTCCACGATCGACTCCGCGCCGGCGATCGCCTGCGCGTGGCTCTCCGCCGCGGCCGATGCATCGTCATGCGCCTGCAGGGCCGCATCGCGCGCGGCGGCGGCGACCAGCTCGTTGCCCTGCGCGTCGCCGCCGAAGATGCCGCCGATGCGGTCGAAGATGTCCTGGCCGGCGGCGTTCGCCAGGCCACGGGCTGCGTCGGCCTCCGACACGGTCCCGGTGGCCACCAGCAGCCGCTCCGAGAGCGCCTGGCGCGCGGCCACGATCTGCTCGTAGATGGCCTCCACCTGCCCCAGCACGGCGGCGCGGGAGTCGTCGGTCGCTGCCTCGCGCGCGGCGCGGATCGCGGCCAGGCCCGCCTCGGCGCGCGCCAGCTGCAGGTCGGTGGACGCCAGCGCCGCCAGCGCCTGCGCACCGACGGCCAGCGCGGCCTGCGTTCCCGCAAGGTTGGCGAACTGCCGCGAGAGCGCCTCCAGCTGCGCGGCGGCCGCCCGTGCCGTGAGCGCGCGCTCGTAGGCGGACGATCCATCGGTGGCCGCCTCGCGCAGCGCGGCCATGGCTGCCTCGTAGGCAGCGATCGCGCCGGCGGCACCGGCCCGGGCACCCTCGTCCAGCCCGGTGATCGCGGCATCGACGGCGGCGACGGCACCCTCCATCTGGACGCGCGCGCCGTCCACCGAAGCGAACGCGTCGTTCATCTCGGCGAGCGCGGCGTGCGCGTCCTGCGCCAGGGCCAGCAGGCGCTGCCGATCGGGGTCCTCGAGGTCAAGCTCGCTGCGCAGGTCGTCCAGGACGCCGTTGCCGCGACCGAGCGCACCGTCGAACGCCGCAAGGTGCGAGGAAAGCGACGCGTCCGCGTCGTCGAACGCGCGGCTCGCCTCGTCGGCGCCGGCCTGGTGGCCGAGCGCGGCCCCGAGGTGCTGCTCGTGCTCGGCGAGCGCGGCGTCGGCCTCGGCCTTGCGCGCCTCGGCCAGCTGCTGCAGCGCGTGGATCGCGTCGGCATGCGCGGTGACGGCCGCGCCCTCCGACTCGAGCGACATCAGGTACTCGATCGCCTGCTCGGTGCGCTCGTTCGCCAGCCTCACGGAAGCCTGGATCGTGGCGACGACCGACGTCTCGGATCCCGTGCCGCTGGAGGCGGCGGCCTTGGCGGTCGCCCTGTTGGCCGAAGTCGCCTGCGCCGAGCTGCCGGCCTGCGAGGGCGAGGGCCCGGCGGCGGCGGACTGCACGGTCTCGGACTGGCTGGTGGCGGGCGCGGCGGCGGCGGCCGGCGGCGCGACGCTGGCCGCGACGACCGCGGAGTGGGCCGGGTTCTGCACCGAGCTGGAGCTCTCGGATGCGCCGGACATCTGCACCACCGTGTTGTTCAGCGCGTAGCGCAGCTCGATGGCGTTGATCGTGTTGCGGCGCGCGCCGACGACCTCGACCTGCTTCAGCGGGCCCGATGCCACCGCGAACTCGGTGCCGCGGACGGCCAGCGTCGTGCTGGGCGTGACCACGCGGAAGTCGTTGGTCATGCCGACCTCGTCGACCTTGAAGTCGGCGCGGCCGTGCTTCACGGCACAGGTGGTGCGCAGCGTGCTGCCTTCCTGCATCACGGCCGGGAGCGTCAGCATCGTGCCGGCATCGATCAGGACCGTCGCGTTCTGGCCGACGCGCAGCGCGGACCGCGAGCGCAGGCCGGTGCGGATCTCGACGCCGGCGGGCACCTCGTCCTTCAGCTTCGCGTCCTGCCAGGGCTCCCCGTCCTTGGCCCGCCACTGCACCTTGCCGGAGACGTCGATGAAGACCGCGGACAGCTGCTTCGTGGCAGAGGCGTCCGCCGCCGGCGCAGGCGCCTGGGCCAGCGCGACCGATGCCGACAGCCCGCAGCACGCCACGCCAAGCGCCAGGACGAACGCTCGCGCAGGACGAAGCAACGGGTTGGTCGGTCGGGTCTGGTGCAGCATGTGGAAGGCCAAGGTCCCGAACGCAGGGCGCCGGGCACGGGGGGCGAACGGGACAAAGGTCCCATTCGACGATACGGGTGTCAATTCCCGAATGTGCTGAAGACCCGTAGGAATGCGGGACGCCTGTTCTGGGCGAAGGAGAATTGGATTATGGGGCACTTGCCGGCTCCGGCGGCGGCGGCGGCGGCGCCATCCGCACCGCACCCGTCGGTAGCCCGAACTCCACGGCGCTCTGGTCCAGCAGCTGGTTGGGCGCGCCGGCCGGGATGACGCCGACCCCCGCCTGCGCCCCCTCGCCCTGCAGAGCGGTCGGCTTGCCGAACTTCTGCGCGCGTCCCAGCCGGTTCAGGAAGTCGACGAACTCCTGCCCGGACAGGCTCTGGTTCTCGGTGCGCAGCGGCAGGATGCCCATGAACACCAGCTCCTTGGTGCAGTAGCGCGGCGTCGGTCCGAACACGCGCATGGACATGCCGCCCTTCACGCCGATCGCCCGGCAGCCGGCCACGGCCATCCAGCCGACCTCGGCGCTCTCGTGCGCGGGCTTGTCCCAGTCGCGGCCGACCCAGTCCTTCGCCTTCGCGACCTCGACGCGCCCGGCGTAGTCGGTGGAGAGGTCCTTGCCGTCGGTGAAGATGATGAACGCGTGCATCGCGTCGTCGTTGGTGACGACCACCTGCTGGTGCAGCGCGTCGAGGAACTGCAGCTCGTCCTCCGACCGCGGGAACTTCACGATGGCCGGTTCCGCCACCTGCGTGCGGGCGCACCCTGCGGCCAGCAGCACGGCGGCGGCGATCGCGATCACGGCGGGCATGCGGCGGGTGGGCTCAGAACGCATAGGTCGCCCCCACGTAGAAGAACTGGCGCGGCTCGTTCTCGACATCGCTGAAAAGCGGCGAGTTGGGCACGAAGATGCCGAAGCGCGCGCTCATGTTCAGGTCGCTCCAGATGCGCCAGTCGACGTTGATGTCGTACTCGCTGCCGACCAGGCTCGAACCGCCAAGGTCGATCGGCACCGAGATCGGCGCCTGGTTGTCCAGGCGCACGTACAGGAACGCGTTCACGCTGACGCGCGTGTCGCCGAAGACGTCGTTGCCCTTGAACGGGCTGGCGCTCCAGCCGATCGAGGGCGTGCACATGTTGGACGCCTCGGGTGCGAAGACCAGGCCGGTGTTCACGTAGCCCAGCGCGTTGAAAGACGTGTCCGTCCGGCCGGGGTCGATGCCGCCGTAGGTGTTGCCCGAGTCGAGCCGGTACCGCGAGCCCGATCCGACCAGGCACTGGAAGTCGATGCGGCTGTCGGCGGCATCGCGCGCGAGCCACGTCATGCCGACGAGGCCCGCCTGCGCCAGGATGTTGGTCC
>CANHFL010000232.1 GCA_947459855.1 Planctomycetaceae bacterium
ACTGCAGGTCGGGCAGGCCGACCGCATCGCGCTCCAGCGCGTACTGCGCGATCAGCGTCACCCCCGCCAGCGCCGCACGCAGGTCGGCGGTGAAGCCCTGCGCCGCGCGCGTGCCGGGCGGGTTCTGCGCACGGCCCGTGGACCAGACGAACCCGAGTCCCGCCACCAGGCCCGGCCGGTCGCCCGGACGGCTCGAGAGCCACGAGAGCTGCTCCCAGTCGGCGCCGATCTTCGCCTCCGCGCGCGCGGCGACGGACCACGAGAGGTTGTCCGGGTTGTTCCAGTCGAGCGACGACTCGTTCAGCTGCGAGTAGGTGCCCGCCTTCACGCGGACGTCCTCGCCCTGCCACAGCATGGAGACGCCCTCGTGCTTGCCCATGCCGAAGCGATAGTTGAACACCGAGAACTCGCCCGACGTCAGCCGGCTGCTGCCGAAGAAGTCGCTCTCCAGGTCCCACGGCACGTTGTGCAGGCCGACGATCGTGCTCCAGCCCCCGCCCCAGTCCTTGCGCACCAGGCCGTAGAGCAGTCGGATCTCGCCACCCTGCGTGACGAACCGGTCGGGCTGCGAGTTCCACGCGAGCGTCATGTTGTAGGAGATGCTCGGATCGACCACGTTGCCGGTCAGCGTGAGGTTGATGCGGTGAACGTCGAAGCCCCACTGGTTCTGGTCGGCGACGCCCTTCGCCGCGGGGGCGAAGCCCGCGACGAAGCGCTCCTGCGCCAGCACGTTGACCTTGAGCTTCCAGTTCCCGTCCCCGCTGCGCACGTACGCGCCGTGGTCGTAGCCGGTCGTCCCGGCATCCTGCAGGAAGGACGTGCGCGTGCCGGCGTCGGCAAGGACGTCCTGCACCGTCGCGCGCACGGATTCCGCGCGGCGCGCGTCGGTCCACTGTGCGTCCTGCTGCGCGCGGATTTCCGCCAGGTCCGCGCGCAGCGCGTCGAGCGTGGCCTGCACGTCGGCGGGCGGCGGTCCGGGGAGGAACATCGGGCGTCAGTCCAGGAACCGGACCTTGCCCGTGTCGACGTCGTAGATGGCACCCAGGACCTGCATGCCCTTGGCCTTGGCGTCGCGCAGGATGGCGCTCTCCTCGAGCTTCCTCATCTGGAAGCGGACGTTCGCCTCGATCGACGCATCGATCACGGCCTGCGCACCCTTGTC
This sequence comes from Planctomycetaceae bacterium, assembly GCA_947459855.1. Taxonomy (GTDB): domain Bacteria; phylum Planctomycetota; class Phycisphaerae; order Phycisphaerales; family SM1A02; genus UBA966. The sequence goes on from CANHFL010000232.1 coordinate 1,163, forward strand.
CTTGTTCGCCGCCATCGCGGCCTCGATGGCCGGGCGGATCTCTCGCGCGAAGATCGGCATGCTGCCGGGCAGGTCCTTGCCGTCGACGGCCGCGATGACCGCGCCGCACTTCGTGTGACCGAGCACCAGCATCGTGTGCACGCCCAGCGCGGCCACCCCGTACTCGAACGTGGCGGTCGCCCCCGGCGTGTCGAAGTTGCCGGCCATGCGCACCACGAACAGGTCGCCGACGCCCTGGTCGAAGATGATCTCGACGGGCACGCGCGAGTCCGCGCAGCTCAGGATGCCCACCGACGGCGACTGGCCGAACTGGCCCGTCTGCACGACGCGCTCGTCCTGCCATGCGTGCGCCCGCATGCCGCCGGCCACGAAGCGGCGGTTGCCGGCCTCGAGCTTGGCGCGTGCCTGGCCGCGCGCGATGCCGGCGTCGGTGGCGGGCGCCGGCGTGGCCGTGCCCCCCGAGGGCGCGGTCGCGCACGCGGCGGCGAGGCCCGCCACCGCCAGGGCGGCAAGGAGGCGGGTCGTGGACGACGTGCGGGCGTTCTGGATCATCGGTGCAGTATGGCCGTTCGGGGGTGGCGCCGCAATTGCGCCCGCGCCGATACAGTTGAGATCATGCGCCTGCCGTCCGCCGCCTTGCCCGCATCCGCCTGCGCCGCCGCGCTTTTCGCCGCCTGCGGCAGCCCCGCGCCCGCGCCCGTCGCTCCGACGCCCGTGGCCGCGGTGCCCGTCACCGACGAATCGCGCATCGATGCCGTGCGCGCCTACGCGGCCGACGAGCCGGCCCGCGCCGCCGCGGCGCTCAAGGCCATGCACACCGACGCGATGTCGGTCGACGACCGCCAGGCATGGGCGCGCCTTGCGCGGACGGTCGCGGTGCGGACGGGCGACCGTGCATGGCTGGGCGCGATCGAGGACCCGCAGGACCCGTTCTCGCAGGTGGTCATGTACCGCGTGCTGCTGGCCGGCAGCCACGTGGAGGAGGGCGACTTCCGCGCCGCCGAGGCCGAGCTCGCGCGCGTCGAGGACATCGACCACGTGAACCCGCGCGACCGCCGCCGCTACTGGGCGCTGCACGCGCGCATGGCGCAGATGCGCGGGGACGCCGTCGCCGAGCGGCACGCGATCGAGACCATCGTGGACGAACTGCAGTTCTGGCCGAACGCCCGCTGCCAGACGTGCCACGATGACCGCCGTCGCCCCGGCACGGTGACGCAGCTGGACGTCCGCGGGCGCTGGTTCGTCACGCGCTACGCCGAGATCCTGCGCCGCGACGGCGACGCCGCGCGCGTGCGCGCCGAGGCCGAACGCGCCCTCGCGGTGGACCCGAAGGACAACGCCGCGCGGCTGCAGCTTGCGTTCGCGCTGATGGCGCAGGGCGATGCGGCGGGCGCGGATGCACGCATCGCCGAGATCCCGTGGGCCGAGGCGCCGGGCCGCGAGCCCATGCCTGCCCGCATGGTGATGCCGTACCCGTGAGCCGCCCACGGGCGGCGGTGCGGGTCGCTACGCTCGTCCGCATGCCCGTTTCCGTGCTGCTTGCGCTGGTTGCCTGGTGCGCGGGCCATGCGACGCCGCCCATCGTCCCTGTCACCCGCAGCCCCGACCGCCCCAACGTGGTGCTGGTCGTCGTGGATGACCTCGGCAGCTCCGACTTCTCCTGCACCGGCGGCACGCGGACGCGGACGCCCGCGATCGACCGGTTGGCTTCGCAGGGGACGTCCTTCACGCAGGCATACGCGGCGTCGCCCGTCTGCTCGCCCTCGCGGGCGGCGCTGCTGACCGGCCGCTCACCCGCCGCGCTGGGCATCACCGACTGGATCCCCGGCGACCATCCGGCGGGCATGCCGCTTCGGACGCCGCAGACGGCGCGTGCCCTGCCCGCGGCCGTGCCGACCGTGGCCGGGGCGCTGCGGGCCGCGGGATACCGCACGGCCTCGATCGGCAAGTGGCACCTGGGCGGTGCGGGATCGCTGCCGACCGACCACGGCTTCGACGTCAACCTGTTCGGCAGCGAGGCCGGGCAGCCGTCCAGCTACCGCTTCCCGTTCGGGAAGGGCGACGGCGACTTCTGGCAGGTGCGCCCGCTGCCGCCCGGCGCGAAGGAGGGCGATGAGCTCACCGACCTCCAGGCGCGCGAGGCCGTACGGTTCATCGAGCAGTCCTCGCGCGAAGGCAAGCCGTTCTTCCTGTACCTGCCGCTCTTCGCCGTGCACGCGCCCCTCGACGCACCGTACGCCACCGTGGTCGCGCGCGTGGATGCCGCGGTCGGGCGCGTGCTGGCCGCGCTGGACGACATGGGCGAGGCCGGCCGCACGCTGGTGATCGTCACCAGCGACAACGGCGGCGTCGAGCGCGTGGGCGACAACGGCGCGCTGCGCGGGTTCAAGGGCACGCTGTGGGAAGGCGGTATCCGGGTGCCGCTTCTCGTGCGTTGGCCGGGCGTCGGCGCGCCGGGGACG
>CANHFL010000233.1 GCA_947459855.1 Planctomycetaceae bacterium
ATCCGTGGCGCTGCCGCCGCACATGATGCTGAGCGTGGCGTTCCGCGCGCCAAGGTCTCCTCCCGACACCGGGGCATCCAGTGCACCGACGCCCTTCGCCGCGGCGGCCTGGGCGATCCGTCGGGCCAGCGCCGGGCTGCTGGTGGTCAGGTCGATCACCAGGCGCGGAGTCTTGGCCGCGGCCAGCGTGCCGTGCGCACCCAGGTGGACCTCCTCGACGTCGTGCGGCATGCCCACGATCGAGCAGACGATGTCGCTTGCCTCGGCGACGGCGCGCGGGGTCTCGGCCCACGTGGCCCCCGCCGCGAGCAGGGTCTCTGCCTTGGCCCGGGTCCGGGTCGTGACGGTCAGCGGGAAGCCCGCCGTAAGCAGGTGCCCGGCCATCGAGCGGCCCATCACGCCGGTTCCGATCCATCCAATGCGCGGGGTGTCCATAGGAAGACGCAGGGTAGGGCGGCGGTGGAGGCAGTGAGCGCTGTGCGGACGTCCAATAAGCGGGGTGCATTCCGCGAATGGGGCAGTTGCGGTGAACGAGGCTCCGGCTACACTGCGCGACTCTTCAGAGCGCATCGAGCGCGAGGATCACACCCATGGCCACCACCGCCCAGACCGTCGTCTTCACCGTCAAGGAGGTTCCTGCGGAGCCTCGCCGGCAGCAGACCATCCTCCGCCTCATGCGCATGAACCCCGGCGTCCAGGGCGCGCTCAACCGCCTGAAGCGTGAGCGCCTGCGCAGCGGCAACCGCCGCACCGCGCGCGCCGGCCGCATCTGGCTGGCCCGCGAGGAGTGCACGCGCGTGGTCTCGGTCCAGAAGGGCGCGTCCTTCACGGTCCGCATGACGCCGCAGATCCAGGCCGACGTGAAGAGCGTCGAGAAGTACCTCGACGCGAAGAAGGCCTGACGGGGGTCCCCCCTCGATGGGGCTCTTCGTCGCCATCTGCGTGGGGCTCGGGCTGGCCGCGGCATGCGGCCTCCGCGTCTTCGTGCCATTGTTCGCCGTGTCCGTGGCCATGAAGTGGGGCTTCATGACCGGCGATGCGCCGGTCCAGGCCGCGCCTGCATTCCAGTGGATGGGATCGAACGCCGCCGTGGCGCTCTTCGGCGTGGCGGCGGTCGTCGAACTGGTCGGCTACCTCTTCCGCTGGGTCGATCACCTGCTGGACATCCTGGCCGTGCCGCTGGCCGCGGGGGCCGGCGCGCTGCTGCTCACCAGCCAGCTCACCGCACTGGCGCTGGTGCCCGGCGCGGACGGCGCCGATCCCACGCTGGTCCCGCTGATGCACCCCGTGCTCGCGTGGGCGCTGGGCATCGTCTTCGGCGCGCTGATCGCGATCGGCGTCGAGGCCGCGTCGATCGTCGGCCGCCTTTCCAGCTCGGTGCTCACCATCGGCTGGCTGAATCCGCTCTACGGGATGGTCGAGTCGGTCCTGGCGCTCGCCATCACGCTGCTGACGATCTTCGTGCCGCAGCTGGTCGGGATCGTCGTCATGCTGTTCGTGCCGATCCTGCTGCTGGCGGCGTGGCGGTTCTTTGCGTGGCGCCGCAAGCAGCGCCGCGCGCGCGAGCAGAAGCTGCTCGAGGCCCGCGAGCGCATCGCCAAGTCGATGGCGCGCCATTCGCACAAGCTGGCGGGCGACTCGCCCGCCGCGGGCGATTCCGCCGCCTGACGGGCCGACCATGCCGGACTTCGATCTCCTGTGCAGGGACTTCTGCGTCAACCAGCGGCTGGCGCTCAAGATGGACCTGCCCGCCGCGCGCGAGCCGGTGCTGGACCTGTTCGGGCGGCTCCGCAAGGAGCATCCGCGGCTCTCGCACCTGGAGCGCTACGGCGACGGCGAGGTCGCGCTGGAGACCCCCGAGGACGACCGTGACTTCGCGTGGGTCGCCATGCGGCAGACCTCGCTGAAGAGCGGATGGGTGAACCCGGCGACGCTCGACCAGGCCTACCGCCTCCACCGCTCGGTGCTGGAGGTCGCGCCGTTCTTCCTCTCGATCAGCCCGCTGGACGTCGACCACCTGGAGCTGGTGTACGCATTCGACTTCGAGTGCGACGGCAACCGCGACGAGATCGTCTGCGACGCACTGCTGGGCGGATCGCACCTGGGCGACTTCGCGGACGGGTCGAGCGACGTGGTGCTGGACTCGCAGCCGTTCCTGGCGCTGGCGCTCTCCGACGCCCCCGACATGCACGTCTACCTGGAGGTCCGTACGCGCCTGCCGCGCAACGAGCCGGCCGCGGTCCGCGAGGGCGCCGAGCCGCTCAGCGTGATGCTGACGGTGCGCCGCACGGGGCCCGTGGCCAACCTGGCCGACCTGCCCACGCACATGGCCGCGCTGGCGGGCCACGGCGAGCGCCTGGTCGAGCAGCGCCTGGTGCCCCGGATCCTCGTTCCGTTGCGCGAACGGCTCCTGCGCTGAGGCGCGGCGGTCAGCCGCCCGTGATCCACTCGACGATCGCCGGGGTCGCGCGAAGGTCGCGCTCGACGCGGTCGGCGCCGGCCGCGCGCAGCGAGTCCACGTCGAAGTGCCCCGTCGCCACCGCCAGCACGCGCGCCCCGTGCGCCTTGGCGCAGTGCACGTCGTACGGCGTGTCTCCGATGATCAGCACGTCGCGCGGGGCGACTTCGCGGCCGTGGCGCTCGCGGTAGCGGCGCATGGCGACCGGGACAAGGCTCGGCCGGTCCGGGCCGTCGTCGCCCCAGGCGTTGACCACGAAGTGGTCGGGATCGAATCCCGCGCAGCGCACCTTGAGGCGGCCGGTGGGCTCGTAGTTGCCGGTCAGCAGGCCGCAGGTGACGCCGGGCATCGCGCGGACCGCCTGCACCAGCTCGTGCGTGCCATCGAAGGACTTCGCGGTGTTCTCGGCGGCGAAGCGGCGCTCCAGGTGCTCGGAATACGAGCGCTTGAACACGGCGTGCGCGGCGTCGTCGACGGGGAAGCCGTGCACGGCGCCCAGCTCCCGCCAGATCAGCGTGTCCAGGCGTCCGTGGATCTCGACCTTCCCGAAGTCCGCCTCGATGCCATGCAGGTCGCGGAGCGCCGCGCGCATCGCGTGGATGCCCGCGCTCAGCGTGTGCAGCAGGGTGCCGTCGATGTCGAAGAGGACCAGCACGGCGCGGGGCTCAGCGGTGCGCGACCGCGGCGCACACCTTGCGGGCGGCGTCGGCCAGGTCGGTGGCGGGCTGCATGGTGGGGATCTCGCCGCGCGCGGCCTCGAGGATCCTCCGCGCCTCGGCGACGTTCGTGCCCTCCAGGCGCACGACCAGCGGCACCTTGAAGCCGACGGTCTTGGCCGCGGCGACGATCGCGCGCGCGATGCGGTCGCACTGCATGATGCCGCCGAAGATGTTCACCAGCACGCCCTCGACGCGCGCATCGCTCAGGATGATGCGGAACGCCTCGGTCACGGCCTCCTCGGTGGCGCCGCCGCCGACGTCCAGGAAGTTCGCCGGATCGCCGCCGTGCAGCTTGATGATGTCCATCGTGCTCATCGCCAGGCCGGCGCCGTTCACCAGGCAGCCGATGTTGCCGTCGAGCGCGACGTAGTTGAGCTCGAACTCGCGGGCCCGCATCTCCGAGGGGTTCTCCTCGGTCGGGTCGAACATCGCGG
>CANHFL010000234.1 GCA_947459855.1 Planctomycetaceae bacterium
GACCGCGCCCGCAACGACGGCGTGCTGCACGGCGTGCAGGTGACGGACGTGGTGATCGATTTGGCCGAGAATCCGCCGCGTTTCGCCGCGATCCGCGACTGCACGATGCTGCCGATCGCCGGCGCGCTGGCCGCCGAAGCGATGGCGCGCGACGAGGAAGCCCGCCTGGACGGCGGCGATGAACGCGACGGCACGGGCGAAGGCGGCGGTGCGGCGTGGGACGACGCGGGCGGTGGTGCGGGCGGCGCGGGCGCCGGCTCGATGGTGGCCATGCCGCAGGCCGCGCGTGCGCCGGAACCCGCGAAGGCGCCGGCGGTGGCGGGTGGCGGCGCGGCCGGTGGCGGCAACGCCGACGACCGTGACACGATCCACCGCGACGAATCCGTCAGCCGCACCGCGCAGGGCGCCGCGTCCGGTGCGCGCGACCGCACCGCGTGGTCGCGCGGCAGCTGGAAGGGCGCCGAGGACGCGCAGCGTGCGCAGGAAGCCGAGAAGGCGCGCGAGTGGAAGACGCTGGCCGACCGCGAGCGCGAACGCCGCGAGGCGCGCGCCGCCGAGCAGGACGCAAAGGACGCCAAGGCGCGCCAGGACGCGGCCGGGCGCGAATGGAAGACGCTCGGCGACCGCGAGAAGGACCGCGCCGACGAGAAGCGCCGCGAGTGGAAGTCGCTGGCCGAGCGCGAGCGCGAGCGGTCCAACGCCAAGCAATCCGAGTGGAAATCCCTGGGTGCCCGCGAAGCCGAGCGCCGGGAGGCCCGCCAGCAGGCGGACCGCGACCGACGCGCGAACGCGTGGGAATCCGGTGGTTGGCCGCAGTTGCCCCCAATAACCGAGCCGGACGCGCCAACCCCGGACCGTGGCTCCGGCATCCCGGACGCATCCGAAGGGGCGGACCCCGGTAGGGACGCTGCAGCGGCACCGTCGGCCGATGCGCCGGCAGGTGGGCTGTCGGGGCGTTGGCGGCGGAACGGCGGCTGACGGAACCCGTCCACAGCGTGAAGACCCAGCTTGCGATCGACCTTGGCCACCGCCACCTGCGGGCGGTCGAAGCGTCCGTGGAGCGCGGACGCGTGGCGGTCGTGCGCACCCTGGACGTGGTGATCCCGGCCGACGTGGCGCACGACGACCACGCGGCGCGCGGCGCGGTCGTGGCCGCGGCGCTGAAGGCGGCGGGTATGGGCGCCGGCCGTGCCACGTGGACCGTCTTCCGCGAGCGCGCCGCCGTGAAGCGCCTGGCGCTGCCCGCGGCCGATGCGAGCGACCTTCCCGGCATGGTGCGCCTGGCGATGCAGCGCGAGAGCGCCGTGCAGCCCGATGCCGTGATCGACTTCATGCCCACGGCCGACGGCGGCGCGTGGGCGGTGGCCGTGCCCCCGGCCGACGTGGCCGCGGTGCGTGCCGTGGCCGATGCCGCGCGCATCGGCGTGGGCCGCATCGCGCTGCGCACGTTCGGCACCGCGGCGCTGGCGGCCACGCTGCCGGCCGCCGAGGGCACCGCGGGCTCCACCACCGCGGTGGCCGCGATCGACCTTTCGCTGGACGGCCTTGAGCTGGTGGTGGCCGGCGCCGACGGCCTGCGCGCGACGCGCGGCGTGGCCGTGCCCGACGACGAGCCGCAGCACGCCGTGACCGAGGCGCGCCGCTCGTGGACCGCGCACCGCCTGCAGCAGCCTGGTGACGCCGTCGCGCGCGCCGTGGCGATCGGCCCCGCGGACGTCGCGGCCGCCGCGGCCGACGCGCTGGCCGCCGACACGAAGCTGCCGGTGGACGTGCTGGACGCGCACCCCGACGTGCAGTCCGCCGCGCCGCTCGGCGCGTGCTGGCCGCTGTGCGGGCTGCTGCTGGAATCCGCGCGCCGCGCGCCGGTGATCGACCTGGCCAGCCCGCGCCGCACGCCGGACATGGCCGTGCGCCGCCGCATGCGCGTGTACGCCGCGGTGGCGGTGGTCGGCATCGCGTACGCGGTGGGCTGGACGCTGGGCAAGGCCGACCGCGGCCGCATCGAGCAGCAGCGCGCGTCGCTCCGCGCGAAGGCCGACGAGGCCACGCCCGAGTGGCGCCGCTTCAAGCGCGACGAGCTGCGCGCGCGCCACCTGGACGCGTGGGCGACGTCGCAGCCGGCGTGGCTCGATTCGCTGCTCTACCTGAACGGTTTCGCGCCCGATCCGGCGCGCGTGGTGCTGGCCGGCTGGAACGGCCAGGCCGTCGAGGACGAAGTGGTCGCCGCGAAGGACGGCGGCATGCGCATGGCCCCCGGCGTGCGCATCGTGATGGACGCCGAGACCGCCGACCGCGCCACCGCGGACGCGCTGCGCGAGGCGCTCCTGGCGAACCGCGAGCTGATGGTGCGCTCGAACAGCAGCGAGGGCAAGGCCGGACGCCGGCTGCCCGTGGCCGTCGAGCTGGTGATCGATTCGCCCGCGGGCGCGCCGGTCGAGCGCCCCGCGAACGGCACGGCCATGCGCGGTTCGCCGCGCACCGCGCGGACGGGGGACGTGCGATGAGCGCGCTGGCCTCCATGCGCGACCGTGCCGTCGCCCTGGTCCCGCCGCGCCACCGCGGCATGGCCGCTCTGCTGGGTGCCGCGCTGGTGGCCGGCACGCTGGGATGGCTGGTGCACAGCGGGCGCCTGACGCAGCTCAGCGGCTTCGACCGCGCGGCCGCGGCGGCGGACATCGCGCGCTCGAACGAGTTCCTGGCCGCGGTGAAGGAGCAGCGCTCGAAGCGCAAGGCGCTCGACACGCGCCTGGGCGCCGTGGTCGACCGCACGCTGGGCGAGCGCGCCGACGCCGTCGACACCGCGCTGCGCGCACGGCTGAACCGCATCGCCGAGGAGACCGGCGTGCGCGACCTGATGATCGCCACCGGCACCGCGATCGACCGCCGCAGCCCGGCGCGCGCGGAGCTCTCGCGGCTCTCGCTGCCGAAGGCCGAGCGCGACCGCCCCGACTTCGTCGAGCTGCGCGCGACGATCGCCGGCGAGGGCGCCGTCGACCAGGTGCTGCGCCTGGTGCACCGGATCACCGTGGACCCGATGATGAAGCGCGTCGAGGCCGTGAAGTTCGAGCCCTCGCGCGACGGCGCGCGCGTGCGCGTGTCCATGCGCCTGGCCACGATCTTCGTGCCCGGCCGCGAACCCGCGCAGCTGCCCCCGGCGCCCACCGCCGAGGCGATCGCGGGCTTCGCGAAGTACGCGCCGCTGGCCGCGCGCAATCCGTTCCGCGTGTCTTCGCCGGACGCACCCTCGGCTGCCGGCGCCACGACGGTGGCTGCGGCCCCCGCGCCGGGCGCGGGAAGCGCGGCGCCCGCGCCCGCGGCCGAGGCCGCCGCACCCGCCGGCCCCGGCGGATTCCCCTACGGCCAGTGGATGCTGACCGGCGTCATCGACGGCCCGGCCGGCACCGAGGCGTGGTTCCGCAACGCGGCCACCGGCGAGCACCGCGCGCTGCGCATCAACGAGACCATCGCGGAGTTCGCGCTCGTCGGCCTGGATGCCGACGCCGCGCGCGTCGCGGCCGGCGGCGCCACGTACCGCGTGCGCGTCGGCGACACCCTCGAGGCACGGACGCTCGAGGCGAAGTGAGAGACACGGACGGATGGAGA
>CANHFL010000235.1 GCA_947459855.1 Planctomycetaceae bacterium
GAGGCGCTGGCGCGCATCAACGCCGACCTCATCGCGCACCAGGGGCGCACGACGCGCTTCGCCACCGCGGTCTACGCCACGATCGACTGCACGACGGGCCGCACGCGGCTCTCGAGCGCGGGCCACCCCTCGCCCGTGCTCCTGCGCGCGGACGGCACCCTGGAGACGGTCGATGCCGGCGGCGGCCTGCTGGGCGTCTTCGACGGCGAGCAGTACCCCGAGGTGGAGCTCGAGCTGCGTCCCGGCGACCGTCTGCTGCTGTACTCGGACGGCTTCGAACAGGCCTTCCCGGGCGACCCGACCGGCGCGCGCCATGCGCGCACGCCGACGAAGCGCTACCTGGAGGAGTTCGCCGCGCTGCGCAGCGCGCCCGACGTGGCGGCGATGGTCGAGCAGGTCGGGCGGCGCGTGGACATGCAGTTCGGGTCGGTGCACCAGGCGGACGACCTGACGCTGGTGGCGGTGGAACGGATCGCGGCGGACGCCGGGGCGGGATGATGCAGGGCACTTCCGGGCACGACGAGGCAATGGCCGGGCTGATCGGTGCCGCGTGCGCGTGGGCGGTCGCGGGACTGTTCCTGTGGCTCTGGTACAACCGCAGCCGCTTCATGCGCCTGCTGCGCGACGTGCCGACGGTGCCGATCAAGGGCATCTTCGTGGGCCTGACCGAGACGCGCGGGACGGTGGAGCACGACGAGCCGCTCACCGCGGGGATCAGCGGCAAGGCCTGCGTCTGGCACCAGTGGAGCGTCAGCGAGCACTGGCGCCGCACGCAGCAGTACAAGGACCAGAAGGGCGTGACGCGCACGCGCATCGTGACGGGCAGCGATGTCGTCGCGTCGGGCGGACAGTGGACCGACCTGCGGCTGCGCGACGACACCGGCGCGATCGTCGTGCGCGCGAAGGGCGCCGACTGGACGCCGACCTCGACCTTCCAGCGCACCGTCGGGATGCGCGACCCGCTCTACCGATCGAAGGCACCGGGCGTGACCGTCGGCGGCAGCACGGGCCGGCGCACCTTCTCGGAAAGTGCGGTGCCGGTCGGCGCGGTGGCGTGGGTCATGGGCAACGCGCACGTGCGGCCGGACGGCAACGCGCTGGAGATCGGCGACGGCGCGGAAGAGGGCGTCTTCATGATCTCGCTGGCCGGCGAGCGTTCGCATGCCGGATGGGCATACTTCTGGGCAGGATTCGGGCTGGTGGCCGCGGGCGGCGCCGCCCTGGCCGGCGGCGCCGCGCTGACGCCGGTCGTCGCGGCGGTCGCGCCTGGCGTGCGAACCGACGTGGCGCTTCCGGTCGGGCTGGGCGTGGGCGGGCTGGTGTTCGGCGCCGTGACGCTGCTGCTCTGGGGCCTGCTGGTCCGCAACGGCGCGGTCCGCGTCCGGACGCGCTGGGAGCGCTCGGCGAGCCTGGTCGACGTCGAGCTCAAGCGGCGCTCGGACCTGATCCCGAACCTGGCGGCCGTTGCGCAGGGCGGCGCCGTGCACGAGCGCCATGTGCAGCAGTGCATCGCGGCACTGCGGGGCGGCAGCCCGGCGAACGACGTCTGCCGCGTGCTGGCCGAGCGCTACCCCGCGCTGCAGGCCGACGGCGCGTTCCTGATGCTGCAGCGGCAGCTGGCCGACACCGAGGAGCGGATCGCGCTGGCGCGGCGGTTCGAGATCGAGAGCCGCCGGGCGCTGATCGAACGCCTGCAGACGTTCCCCCAGGGCACGATGGCGAGGATCATGGGCGTGGCGATGCCGCCGCCGCCGCTCCCCGTGCCGCCAGCGCCCGCTCGACCGCCAGCGTGACCATCTTGGCCAGGCAGTCGGCCTCCAGGTTGACGCGGCTGCCGTGGTCACGGTCGCGGAGCGTGGTCTTGGCCAGCGTGGCGGGAATGAGCGCCACCTCGAACCAGCCCTCGCCGACCGCGGCCAGCGTCAGGCTGACGCCGTCCACGGCGATGCTGCCGCGCTCCACCAGGTGGGCCGCAACGGCCGCGGGCGCGGCGATGCGGGTGCGCCACTCGCCGCCGTCCGTCCGGACGTGCAGCACCTCGCCGACGCCGTCGACGTGGCCCTGCACGATGTGGCCGCCCATCAGCGTCGCCGCGGTCGCGGCGTGCTCCAGGTTGACCGCCTCGCCGGGGCGCAGGGCGCCGACCGTGGTCAGGCCCAGCGTCTGCGGGACGACGTCGAAGCGCAGCGTGCGGTCGGCGGACGCGCCGCCGGTGCCCGCGGCCGCGCCCACGACGGTCAGGCAGCAGCCGTTGACCGCGATCGAGTCGCCGTCGCCCGGCACGTGGGACCAGCCACAGGGGTCGATCTCCAGGCGCGCACCCGACGCCTGCGGGCGCAGGGCGAGGACGCGGCCTTGGTGCTCGACGATGCCGGTGAACACGGGTACGGGTGCGGTGGAATCCGGGGTCCTGCCCGCGGGGCGCCGGCGCGCTCAGTACGCGCGGCGGATCGCGGCGCCCGGATAGTAGGTGGAGAGGATCGCTTCCGCCGAGGCACCCTTGGCGGCGGCCCCCTGTGCCCCGAACTGGCACATGCCCACCCCGTGGCCGAGGCCGGACCCGGTCAGCGTGACCTTGTCGCCGCTGACGGCGGCGGAGGCGATCGCGCTGCTGAAGAGGCGGTCGGCGGGCGGCTTCTCGCCCTCGCGCGCGTAGTTGACGGCGCGGCGGAAGTCCTCGGCGCGCATCTCGAGCGTGCGGCCGCGGTCGTCGACGATCCGGATCCGCGACGGCCGGCCCGCGGCGTTCTGCGCGACCACCGTGAGCGACGTGATGCGCTTGATCCCGGCGATCGCGGCCAGCGGCGCGTCGGCGATCTCGGTGACGCCGTTGGGCGCCACGCGCGCAGCGAGGGGCGAGCGGGCAGGCGCGGTGGCCGCCGGGGCGGCCGAAGGGGCCCCGACGCCCTGCGTGGGCGCGGCCTGGGCGACGGTGGCGGTGGCGGCGGGCGCCTTGGCGCCGAGCGCCCCCGCGGGCGGCGCGGTCTCGGTGCGCGCGGGCTCGGCGGCCTCCAGCTGGTCGTTCGCCCAGCGGCGCAGCTGCGCGCACATCGCCTTGTTCGACAGCACCTGCTGCCAGCGGAACTTGGGTGCTTCGGCGCAGCAGTCGCGGTTGGCACAGCCGGCGCCGGTGCCCGCCATCAGCGGCGCGATGCCGTGGTGCGGGTTGCGCGTGAGCGACTCGGTGGCGTTCGCGGGGGTGCCGCCGCAGGTGCTCGAGTAGTACGCGGGCACCACGCGGCCGTCCCAGACCAGCACCATGCCTCGCGTCTTCGCGACGGCGTCGCGCGGGCGCTGGTCCTTGACCTCGCCCACCCACGCCTGGCTGGCCTCGCCGGCGATCAGGTCGTAGTGGCGGATCCCCTGCCAGTGCGCGCGCTCGCACACGGCGAAGCTGCGCGCGGCGATCGCCTGCGCGCGGAACGTCTCGGGGTGCCAGTTCTTGAAGAGCTCCTTCGCCAGCACGCCGGGCAGGTAGCGCTCCAGCGGCACGTCGACCACCAGGTCGACCGAGCCGGGGCCGCCGCCCTCGGCGACGGGGACGATGCGCACGGAGCCCGGCCAGTCGGTCTCGTCGTAGCAGACGACGCCGCGGGCC
>CANHFL010000236.1 GCA_947459855.1 Planctomycetaceae bacterium
ACCGACGCTGATCTCTCGCCCGAGTCAAAGCACGGTTCCATTACGCATCGGGCCAGAGAATCGAGATCTTCCCTATGAAGATGTACGTCGGCAACCTTCCCTTCTCCTGCACCGAAGACGAGCTCCGCGACCTGTTCGCGCAGCACGGTGAAGTCACCAGCGCCTCGCTGGTGATGGACCGCGAGACCGGCCGCCCCCGCGGCTTTGGCTTCGTCGAGATGTCGGACGCGGCCGCTGCGCAGGCGGCGATCGCGGCCCTGCACGGCCAGAACTTCCAGGGCCGTGACCTGACGGTCAACGAAGCCCGTCCGAAGACCCCCGGCTCGGGTGGTGGCTTCGGTGGCGGCGGCGGCGGCGGTCGTGGCCGCGGCGGCTTCGGCGGCGGCGGTGGCGGCGGCGGTGGCCGCGGCGGCCGTGGCGGCTTCGGTGGCGGCGGTGGCCGTGGTGGCGACCGCGGCGGCTGGTAAGCCCTCGCCCGTCTCTTCGCAACGCAACTCCCACCCGCCCCGCGCACTGCGCGGGGCGGGTGTGTTGTTTGGGATCCGGATCCCATTTCTTCGGTATTCCCTAAGGAATGATTCCCTTTCGACGATTCCGGGCTAGGTTCCCAGCGTCCCCGCATGCGTCGATGCGCCGCGGGATGTCGTGCACTCACCGGACAACACCGCCCGCACCGCTCATTTCACTGCGGAATCTCTAAGGAAGGCATCACCATGGATCGTCGCCTGCTCACCACGTCCGTCCTCCTCTCGTCCCTCGCGGCGTCGACCGCCTTCGGCCAGCTGGCTACGTGGGAGTGGGTCGCCCGCCAGACCACCGATTTCGACATCCTGGGAATCCCCGGCGCGGTGTGGCTGCCGAACAGCTTCAGCAACGGCTGCATCGACGAGACCGGCCGCGTCTACTTCAACGCCAAGGTCTACGTCGACGCCAGCTCGACCAACGCCAACCAGGGCGTGCAGGTCGCCGGCGTCCCCGGTGCGCTGCAGCTGGTCGCGCGCAACGGCAGCCCGGTCCTGGCCGGTGGCCCCTCGGGCGCGGTCTACAACACGTCGTCTGGCATCAACGGCCTTTCGACCAGCAACGCGATCTCCGCCAACGGCTGGAACCTGATCGGCGGGACCATGAACGGCGGCGGCGTGATCCACACGGGCTCCACCTACCCGGGCGGCACGAACAACTCGGCCGACTGGCTGGTCAGCCCCTCCGGCCAGGCATACATGGTCGCGCGCATGGGGGACCAGCTTCCCGGCACGACGGCCTACATCAGCAGCGCGATGAACACCGTCAGCCAGCAGCGCGTGGGCAACTCCGGCCGCACGCTGCTCTACACGTCGACCGCGGGCGGCGACACCGTCACGACCGGCGTCGCCCGGAACGACACGGCGTACTTCTTCGCCGGCATCCAGGGCAAGGAACTCGTGATCCGAAGGGGTGACGTCGTGCCGGTCCAGGGCACCATCACCGACGGCACCCGGATCACCCCGGACACCTTCCAGAACAACTTCAACTCGAACGGCGACTATGCCGGGACCGCCACGCTGGTCGCGAACACCGGCACGACGCCGGTGACCACCGCGAACGACAAGACGATCGTCTACAAGAAGTACGGCCAGCCCGTGCAGGTGATCGCGCGCGAGAACGACCCGTGCTTCGGCATCCCGGGCAACACCTTCGCGACGGGCACGTCGTTCAGCATCTTCACCCGCCCGATGGACAGCACCGGCCGCATCCTATTCAACGCCACGATCGCGGGTCCCGACGTCGTCACCAATGTCAACGACACCGGCGTGTTCCTGTGGGACCCCTCGACCGGCGGCAGGCTCGTCGTCCGGAAGGGCCAGGCGGTGCCTGCGCTGAACGGTGACGTGGTCGGGGCCATCCAGACCTCGACCTCGCCGATGCTCAACAACTCCGGCAAGGCGACCATGTGCTTCTTCCACGGCACGGGAAGCACGAAGAACACCGTCGTCGTGTACGACCTGGCGTCCAACACCTTCGCCCGCGCCTTCGGTAGCGGCGATGCGGTCCCCGGCCTTCCTTCCGGCGTGGTGATCGCCGACAGCTTCGCGAGCGGCATGAGCCTGGCGTTCAACAACCTGAACCAGATCGTCACCAGGCTGACCATCACGGGCGGCGATGCCATCCCCGGCACCAACGACACCGTCCTCCTCTCGTGGACCGCGTCGACGGGCCTGCGCCTGCTGATGCGCACCGGCGACACGAACCTCAGCGGCTACGCGATCAAGACGTTCTTCCCGCTGGGAGGCACCGGCCAGAACGCCGACGGCAGCAACACCTGGTTCGGCGACTCGGGCTGGTTCGTGACGAACTACACCGACTCGAATCCGAACGGCGTCAGCAGCACGGACTACGCGGTCATCCGCACCAAGATCACGTCCTCGGCCCCGTGCCCGACCGATCTGAACCAGGACGGGCAGACCAACGGCGGCGACCTCGGCATCCTGCTCGGTTCGTGGGGCCCGTGCTCGGGCTGCGCGGCCGACCTGAACGCCGACGGCATCGTCAACGGAGCCGACCTGGGCATCATGCTCGCCGCCTGGGGCGCCTGCCCCTAAGGAGCGTTTCCCCGAACGAGCGGGCCGCTGGGGGGACCCAGCGGCCCGCTCGTCGCGTTTCGAACGACCGACCGACCGATTGACCCCGCACCCCAGCAAGGAACGCTCCCGACATGCGCCTCCCGATCGCCGCCTCGCTCCTCTGCCTCGCGACCGCCGCGCCCGCACTTGCGGGCAGCCTGACCCTCATCCCGATTCCACCGGGCGCCGCCGGCTTCGTGTTCAACACCGGCATCAGCGGTGACGGCAAGGTCGTGGCGGGCTACGCACCGGGCGGCTGCTTCTACTGGACGGCGGAGACGGGCGTCGTCTACATCAGCGAGTCGGCTGCCCCAGGCAACGGCGTCGGCGGCACGGCGTCGGTGTCCGAGGACGGCACGCGCGTCAGCTGCCCGCACATCGGGCTCGACGGCAAGGTCACCGGCTCGATCTACTTCCCGCTCGATGCCACGTGGATCGACCCGCCCACGCTCGGCTCGAACTGCGACATCACCCGCACCAGCGGATGGACGATGTCGGACGACGGCCTCGTGCTCGGCGGCCTGGGCTACCAGACGCTCTGCGGCGTGCGGCCGATCCGCTGGAAGCAGGGTGACGCGGCGCAGACGTCGCTGTTCCAGTGGTTCGGCTGGAACGCGCGCGTCAACGGCACCAACAACAACGGCTCGGTGATGGTGGGCTGGCAGGCCGGCGCCACGGGCACCTGGCAGGGCTGCTTCTGGAAGTTCAACGGCACGTCCTGGGCGCAGACACGCCTGTCGACGGCTGCCGGTGTCGCGATGGGCGAGGCGTACTGCGTCTCGGACGACGGCAACCGCGTGTTCGGCACCGGCAACTTCGGCAACGCGACGGAGCCGTTCATCTGGACGGCGGCGAACAAGGCGGTGAGCCTGGGCTCGTCGCCCGACGGCTACGTGCAGGGTTTCGTGGTCGGCACCAACCGGACCGGTACCCAGGCCGCCGTCTTCTTCCGTCCCGGCCCGACGCCGCTGCCGGTCGGCGAGGGCTACATGTGGA
>CANHFL010000237.1 GCA_947459855.1 Planctomycetaceae bacterium
AACGGGCCGCAGTCCCAGGGGTTCATCACGGGGTCGATCGCCAGGTCGGCGCGGCCGGTCGCGACAAGCGCCAGCGAGTAGCAGTCGCTCCAGCCGCGCAGGCGTCCCACGGCGCGCAGCATGCGGAGCGCGGTTTCCTCGGCGCCGGCGCGTGCGAAGTACTCGGGGCCGCTGGTGACGCACAGCGCATCGGCCAGCCGCGCCGTGCGGCTGACACGCGCGGGCGTGCGCACGTGGCCCGGGCGTTCCCACCATGCGCCCATGCCGCGCACCGCCCAGACGCGCTCGTGCAGCGCGGGCAGCTCGCAGGTGCCGGCCACCACGCGCGGGCCCTCCGGCGTGGCCTCCTCCAGCGCCAGCAGCACGCCGAAGAGCGGCACGCCCGCGGCGAAGCTCACGGTGCCGTCGATCGGGTCGATCACCCAGGTCCAGCGCGAGTGCCCGTGGGCGTGGCCTTCCTCCTCGCCCAGGATCGCGTCGCCCGGGAAGGCGGCGGCGACGGCGGCGCGGACCAGGGCCTCGCTCTCGCGGTCTGCCACGGTGACGGGGCTGGCGTCCGCCTTGTGCTGGATGCCCAGCTCCGTGGATTGGTAGTGCCGCATGACTGCGGCGCCGGCCGCAGCCGCCACCGTGCGAAGCAGCGCCACGCGGCGGCGCAGGTCGTCGGGGGCGTCCCAGCGTTCCAGCGGGTCGTGTTCCATGGGGCTGAGCGTAGCGGCACCGCGGCTACCCTTGGGCCATGACCACGCGCGGCGACTACGTCCTGGGCTCGCATGATGCCGAGATCGAACGGCTGGGATTCCAGCACGGGCAGTGGCGCGACCTGGTGCACGATGCATGGCGCCGCGCCGGGATCGGTGCGGGGCAGTGGGTGGTGGATGTCGGCGCCGGCCCGGGGTTCGCGATGGACGATCTTGCCGCGCTCGTGGGCGCCACCGGCGGCGTGACGGCGGTCGAGCGCTCGCAGCGGTACCTGGACCACCTGCATGCGCGTGCGGCGCGTGCGGGTGCCGGCGCGCACATCGCGGTGCACGAACATGACCTGATGCTCACGCCCATCCCGCGCGCGGGCAGCGCCGACGGCCTGCACGACGCCGCGTGGTGCCGCTGGGTGGCCATGTTCGTGCCCAGCGTGCCGACGCTGGTCGAGCGCATCCGCAGCACGCTGCGCCCGGGCGGCGTGGCGGTGTTCCACGAGTACGCGCACTACCGCACCTACGGCGCGCAGCCGCCGCGGCAGGGGGTCACGGACTTCGTCGAGGCGGCGATCGCCAGCTTCCGCGATTCCGGCGGCGACCCCGATGCCGCGGGCCCCGCGCTGCGGGCGCTGCACGCCGGCGGGTTCCGCGTGCGCGAGGCTCGCCCGATCGTGCGCGCCGCGCGGCCCGGGCAGCCGCTCTGGGATTGGCCTGCGGGGTTCATCAGGACCTACGTCCCGCGGCTGCGCGAACTGGGCAGGGTGGACGAGGCGTGGTGCGCCCGGGTGTTGGCCGACCTGTCCGCGGCCGAGCGGGACCCTGATTCGGTGCTGCTGACGCCGATGGTGCTGGAGATCGTGGCGGAGCGGCGGGAATAGGGGGTTATTGGACTCATTTGTCTCGTTTCCACCCGGTGGCGTCCCGGGCAACCCATCGCGCAACACGATTTGAACGGCCTTTCCCCCGCGGTTTCCTTGCCCACGTCGCGCCACGGGTTACTTTCAGGACGCGCGCGGTCCCTTTCCGCGAGCATGTCGACCCTTTCGATCCGTTTGTCCCTTTCCAAACCGGAGCGTTCCCAATGGTCTCCACTCGGCTCGCTGTCGCCGCACTCGCGGCTGCCGTCGCCTCTTCGGCGTCGGCCGATCTCATCGCAGGTTGGACGATTCCCTGCGCGTTCCCGACCGGCGCCGGCAACGTGCCCACGGGCAACAGCTACCTCGTCCCGCTGGCCGTGAACTCGGACGGCTCCTACAACGCGAACCCGAACACCGCCGGCACGACGCCGTGGGATCCTGCGCTCGCGGGCCGTGCTGACGTGGGCGCCAACAAGCTGCAGGCCGGCTACGCCCTGAGCGCGTGGCACCAGCTTGCCTCCTCGGGCGCGACCCCGACCTCGTACACCGCGCCCGCCGGCAACGGCAGCTCGTATGCCTTCAGCAGCAACGTGTGGAAGGCAGGCGACTACTACCAGGCGGCGTTCTCGACCACGAACTACGACTCGATCGGGTTCTCCTTCGACATCACCCGCAGCGCGACCGGCCCGGCCTCGATCGCGGTGCTCCTGAGCACCGATGGTGGCGCCAGCTTCTCGACCGTGCTCGCGAGCTACTCGGTGATCGTCAACACGACGGTGTCCGGCGGCGTCAGCGCGTGGAGCGCCTCGATTCCGCAGCAATCCGCGTTCAACGTCTCGGTGAACCTCAACGCCGCGGCCGCGAACAACTCGAACGTCGTGGTCCGCATTCAGGCACTCGTCGACGGGGTCAATTCGTCGAACGTGTTCCAGGCCGGCGGCACGCTCCGCATCGACAACGTCATGGTCAACGGCAACAATCTGGTCCCGGCGCCCGGCGCCCTCGCGCTGCTGGGCCTCGCAGGCCTGGTCGGTTCGCGCCGTCGCCGCGCCTGAACCCCGCGTCACATCCCCGATCTGGAACCCGCGGGCCGGAGCGCATGCTCCGGTCCGCGGTCGTTCCGGGGGCCGCCGAGTGGACTTTGTCTGTGTTTCCGTGCGCGGATTCCTTGCCGACGCCCCGACAGCGGCTACTTTCAGGACGTTCGCGGTCCCTTCCCGCGTGCATGTCGACCCGTTTGTCCCTTTCCAAATCGGAGCGCTTCACGATGTCTTTCACCCGCCTTGCCGTTGCCACGGCCGTGGCTGCCGCTGCGGTCACCGCGACCGCGTCCGCTGACCTCGTCGTCGGCTGGACCATGCCCACCGCCTTCCCGACCGGCACGGGCAACGTGCCGACCGGCCAGACGTACCTGCCCCCGGGCCCGAACGGCGCCGGCGTCGCCGACCAGGGCACGAACACGGCCGGCAGCCAGCTGAGCGCGTTCCACACGCTCGCGGCCGCGACCTACACCTCGCCCGCCGGCAACGGCAACCAGTACTCGTTCAGCAGCAACAACTGGACGATCGGCGACTACTACGAGGCGCGCTTCTCGACGATCGGCGCCGGCACCTCCGGGCTGAGCGTGTCGTGGGATCAGGCCCGCAGCGCCACCGGGCCGTCGATCTTCAACCTGGTCATGAGCGTCGACGGCGGCTCCAGCTGGACGACCCTGTCGGCCAGCTACACCGTGCTGCAGTCGGGTGGTGGCAGCGCGCCGGCCACCTGGTCGACCACCACGTACAACGCGATCTACACGAGCACCGTCTCGCTGGGCGCCTCTGCCGACGAGAAGTCGCTGGTGATCCTGCGCTGGGTTTCGACCCAGACGACGGCTGCCGCCGGCTCGAACCGCATCGACAACGTGTTCGTGAACAACGCGATCCCCGCCCCCGGCGCGCTGGCCCTGCTCGGCGTCGCGGGACTGGTCGGCTCGCGCCGTCGCCGCGGCTGATCCGCGCAACGCGACCTGATCTGGAAATCCGCGGGCCG
>CANHFL010000238.1 GCA_947459855.1 Planctomycetaceae bacterium
CGCCGGGCCGCGTGGTGCTGATCACGCGCTTCGGCGCGCACGCGATCGGCCGCGAGCTGCCCGCGCTGGTCGAGGCGGTGAAGGCGAGCGGCCGTCCCGTGGCGTGGATCTGCGACCCGATGCACGGCAACACCGAGACCGTGGTGCCGCAGGCCGGCCCCGGCGCGGGCGTGCCGGTGAAGACGCGCAAGTTCGGCCACATCCTGGCCGAGGTCGAGCAGGCGTTCGAGGTGCACCGCGCGGCCGGCACCGTGCTCGCGGGCATCCACGTCGAGGTCACCGGCGACGACGTCACCGAGTGCACCGGCGGCGCGCGCGGCCTGACCGACGACATGCTGGCGCGCGCGTACCGCTCGCCCGTGGACCCACGCCTGAACTACGAGCAGTCGCTTGAACTGGCGATGCTCATCGCGCGGCGCATGCGCAAGTGACGGAAACGGCCACGAGGCAGGGGGTTGGGCGCGGGGCGTGCGCGGCGGCCCCGGCGTGGCGCGCGGGTTTTTCCTAGACTGCGCCGTCCATGCCACGCCAGTCACGACGAGTCGTCATCACGGGCACCGGGACGGTGACCCCGTTCGGCCTGGGCACCACGGCGCTCTGGGAGGGCCTGTGCGCGGGCGGCTCCCGGATCGCCCCGTGCCGCACGTTCGACTTCAGCGGCTTCCCGACGCCCTACGTGGCGCAGGTGGCCGACGAGCTCTTCGACGTCAAGAACGTCGTGCCGAAGTCGTACCGCAAGGCCACCAAGGTGATGGCGCGCGACATCGAGCTGGCCGTCGGCGCCGCGCACGAGGCGTTCGCCGAGAGCGGCATCCAGACCAAGGCGCACGAGACCGGCACGCTCACCATCCCGCCGGGCCGCTTCGGCTGCCACATCGGCGCGGGCCTCATCGCGGCCGAGGAGAACGAGCTGACCAGCGCGTTCGCCACCAGCCTGGGCGCGGACGGCGCGTTCGACATCGGCCGCTGGGGCAACGAGGGCATGAAGAACCTCACGCCGCTCTGGATGCTGAAGTACCTGCCCAACATGCTGGCGTGCCACGTCACGATCATCCACGACTGCCAGGGGCCGTCGAACACGATCACCTGCGCCGAGGCGAGCAGCCTGCTCTCGATCGGCGAGTCGATGCGCGTGATCGGACGCGGCGACGCCGACGCGTGCGTGAGCGGCGGCGCCGAGAGCAAGACCAACCTGATGGGCGCGATGCGCCAGCTGTACGCCAAGCGCCTGGCCACCACCGCGCCCGGCGAGGACCCGGCCACCGTCGTGCGGCCGTTCGCGCCCGACGCCAAGGGCTGCGTGCCCGGCGAGGGCGGCGGCATCCTGATCCTGGAGGCGATGGAGACCGCGCAGGCCCGCGGCGCGAAGCCGCTGGCCGAGCTCGCGGGCTTCGGCGCCAGCCAGAGCTTCTGCCCCGACACGCTGGGCGTCGAGCCCGAGGCCGACGGCCAGGGCATCCGCGACGCGATCGAGGCCGCCCTGGAGGACGCCGGCATGAAGCCCGGCGAGATCGACGCGATCGTGCCCTTCGGCACGGGCGTGCCGATGCTGGACGCCGCCGAGCGCGCCGCGATGACCGCGGTCTTCGGCGAGCGCGTCGCGCGCATCCCGCTGATCACGCTGGCGCCCGCGCTCGGCAACGCCGGCGCCGGCAACGGCGCGATCGCCGCGGCCGTGGCCGTGCGCGCGCTGGTCGAGCAGACGCTGCCCGCGCGCGTCAACACCACGGGCGCCGCCGGCCTGGACGCCGACGCGTGCCCGGCCCGCAGCGCGAAGCTGGGCGCCATCCTCGTCTTCACCCCCAGCCTTGGCGGCCAGAACGCCGCCGCCATCCTCCGGAGGATCGCATGAGCGCGCCCCGCATCGTCGTCACCGGCACCGGCTGGGTCACCCCGCTCGGCCACGACATCGAGGGCGTGTGGAAGCGCCTCCTGAACGCCGAGAGCGGCATGGCGCCGATCACGCGCTTCGACGCGCGCACGTTCCCCACGACGTTCGCCGCCGAGGTGCGCGACTACGACGTCAGCCGCTTCGTGAAGGACGTGAAGGTGCACGCCACCGCGGGCCTTAACAGCCAGTTCGCGTTGGGCAGCGCCAGCCAGGCGTGGAAGCAGGCGGGCCTGGACAAGGCGCCGCCGCGCAACCCGCGCCGCGTGGGCCTCTACCTGGGCGCCGGCGAGGGCGTCCTGGACGTGGACAACTACATCGGCTCCAACATGGCCGGCTGGGATGCCGCGACGCAGACGGTCGACGGCGTGCGCTGGGCCAAGGCCGCGCTGGCGCGCATGACGCCCGCGCGCGAGATCGAGCAGGAGCCCAACATGCCGCTGGCGCACCTGGCGCGCGAGTTCAACGCGCGCGGCCCGGCGTACAACTGCCTGACCGCCTGCGCGGCCAGCACGCAGGCGATCGGCGAGGCCTTCAGCATCATCCGCCGCGGCGACGCCGACGTGATGATGGCCGGCGGCACGCACACCATGATCCACCTCTTCGGCGTGACGGGCTTCAACCGCCTGACCGCGCTGAGCGAGCGCAAGGGCGACCCGTCCGAGGCCAGCCGGCCGTTCAGCCTGGACCGCGGCGGCTTCGTCATGGGCGAGGGCAGCGGCATGATCATCCTGGAGACGCTGGAGCACGCGCTGGAGCGCGGCGCCACGCCGCTCTGCGAGGTCACGGGCTACGGCTCCAGCTGCGACGCGTACCGAATCACCGACATCCAACCCGACGGCCGCGGCGCCGCGGTCGCGATGGAGGCCGCGCTGCGCCAGGCGGGCATCGACCCGCACGCGCGCGACGCGCAGGGCCGCCCGTCGATCCAGTACATCAGCGCGCACGGCACGGGCACCAAGGAGAACGACTCGATCGAGACGCGGGCCGTGAAGCGCGTCTTCGGCGACCTGGCGAAGGAGATCCCCATGAGCTCGATCAAGAGCATGATGGGCCACCTGATCGCCGCCGCCGGCAGCGTCGAGTTCATCACCTGCGTGCTGGCGATCCGCGACGGCGTCGTCCCGCCCACGCGCAACCTGGCGAATCCCGACCCGGAGCTCGACCTCGACTACGTGCCCAACACCGCCCGCAAGGTGCCGGTCGACGTATGCGTTTCGAACAACTTCGGCTTCGGCGGGCAGAACGACTCGCTGGTGGTGCGGCGGTACGTGCCGTGACGCATCCGTTCACTTCCGGAGGAACCATGAAGCTCGGCAACATGATTCGGATCGCATTCTCCGCGTGCCTGGCGCTGACGGCCAGCGCCGCGCTGCCCGCATGCACCATCAAGCAGGTCGCGACGCCAGTCGCCAAGGACGTGCTGGTGACGAAGCCCCTGAGGATCACGCTCGTCCAGAACACCGCCGTGCGCATGTCCGGCTTCCACGGCGAGCTCGAGCGCGCCCTGGTGCGCCGCGGCTTCGCGGTCGAGACGAAGCCGATGGGCGCCGACCTGTCGCAGTTCCCGCTGGCGATGACCTACACCGCCAATTGGAGCTGGGACATGGACCTCTACATGTCGTATGCGCAGCTGGACGTGTTCCGCAAGGGCGTGAAGGCCGGCGACGCGGTCTAC
>CANHFL010000239.1 GCA_947459855.1 Planctomycetaceae bacterium
GCCCATCGACCCGCGTGCCGGCAACTGCATGCCGCTGAAGCACATCCCGACCGGCCTCGAGGTGCACAACGTCGAGCAGGCCCCGGGCAAGGGCGGCACGCTCGTGCGCTCGGCCGGCATCGGCGCGCGTCTCACCAACAAGGAAGGCCGCTTCGCGACCCTCGTGATGCCCTCGGGCGAAATCCGCCAGGTGCTGCTCGAGTGCCGCGCCACGATCGGCACGGTCGGCAACGGCGACCACGCGCTGGTCGTGATCGGCAAGGCCGGTCGCGCCCGCTGGATGGGCCGCCGTCCCCGCACCCGTGGCGTCGCTATGAGCCACCACCAGCACCCGCACGGCGGTGGTGAAGGTCGCTCGAAGGGCGGCCAGGAGCCCACGAACGCCAGCGGCACGCAGGCCAAGGGCGGTCGTACCCGTCCGTACGGCAAGTCGTCCGACAAGCTCATCATCCGCCGTCGCAAGAGCCGCCGTTACGGCCAGCTCAAGCTCTAAGAGAACCAACCGGAGACACACGCAATGTCGCGTTCCACCAAGAAGGGCCCGTTCGTCGACGAGAAGCTTTACCGTCGCGCCGAGGCGATCCAGCAGGGCGGCAAGCGCAGCGCGCTCAAGACCTGGCGCCGCGCGTGCACGATCGTGCCCGAGTTCGTCGGGATCACGTTCCAGGTGCACAACGGCAAGGGCTTCACCGACGTCTTCGTGACCGAGGACATGGTCGGCCACAAGCTGGGCGAGTTCGCCCCCACCCGCCACTTCAAGGGTCACACGAACAAGAAGGAAGGCGTCGAGGCCGGCGCCTGATCAGGCACCGCCGGACCCCGAGCCGAAGGAAAACAGCCATGCCCTACAAGGCTTCCCACAAGTTCGCCCGCATCGCGCCGCGCAAGGCCCGCCTCGTTGCGGACCTCATCCGCAACATGCCGATCGAGGACGCCATCGCGGCGCTCGAGTTCAGCCCGAAGCGCGGTGCCTGGTTCATCAAGTCCGTCCTCAAGAGCGCGATCGCCAACGCGGAAGAGGGCAACGCCGACGTCGGCCGCCTCTTCGTGACGGAGAGCCGCATCGACGAGGGCCCGACCATCAAGCGCTTCCAGCCGAAGGACCGCGGCCGGGCGCACCCGATCCTCAAGCGCACGAGCCACATCCACGTGGCCGTTGACGTCCGCTGACATCGACCCACCGAGGTAACCCACCATGGGACAGAAGACCAACCCGTTCGGATTCCGCGTCGGCGTCACCGAGGCCCACAAGAGCCGCTGGTTCGCCCCCAAGGCGCTCTTCGGCGAGCTGCTCGTCGAGGACTACAAGATCCGTCAGTTCATCGACAAGCGCCTGAACCGCACTCCCCCGTACGCGGCGGTGAGCGACGTCTACATCGAGCGCACCCGTGAGGAGCTCACGGTCATCGTCAAGACCGCGCGCCCCGGCCAGGTCGTCGGCCTGAAGGGCGCCGAGATCGAGCGACTGACCAAGGACCTCGAGGCCCTGACCGGCCGCAAGGTCGCGATCAAGATCATCGAGATCAAGAACCCCGAGATCGCGGCGCGCCTCATCGCCGAGACCATGGGCGAGCAGCTGAAGAAGCGCGCGAACTACCGCCGCGTCGTCAAGATGCGTGCCGAGGCCGCGATGCAGAACGGCGCGAAGGGCATCCGCATCCTGATGTCGGGCCGCCTGGGCGGCGCCGAGATCGCGCGCAACTTCGACACCCGCCTGGGTTCGATCCCGCTGACCACGCTCCAGGCCAACATCGACTACGCGGTTGCCCACGTCGGCACCACGTACGGCGTGATCGGCATCAAGGTGTGGGTCTACAAGGGTCTCTTCGAGCAGGCCGAGGACGACACCACCACGAACGCCGCCGGCGGACGGGCCCGCGCCCGCGGCCGTCGCTGATCCCGCACACGCAGCACCCCTAGGAGCATCCAATGTCGAACCTGATCCCCAAGCGCGTGAAGTTCCGCAAGCAGCAGCGCGGAAAGATGAAGGGCAATGCCACGCGCGGCAACTACGTGTCGTTCGGCGACTACGGCCTGCAGAGCCTGGAGACCTGCTGGATGTCGGGCCGCCAGCTCGAGGCCGGCCGCGTCGCCGCGCAGCACTTCCTGCGGCGCCAGGGCAAGGTCTTCATCCGCGTCTTCCCCGACAAGCCGATCTCGAAGAAGCCCCTCGAGACCCGAATGGGAACCGGCAAGGCGGACGTGGACTTCTGGGCCGCACGCATCAAGCCCGGCACGATCCTGTTCGAGATCGCCGGCGTCCCCGAGGAGCTGGCGAAGCAGGCCTTCGCCCGCATCGCCAACAAGATGCCCGTCCGCTGCCGCTTCGTCGGCCGCCGCCTGGCCGTTTAACGCAACCCAAGGAAAGGCAGCCCAGACATGAAGGCAGCTGAAGTGAAGAAGCTCCGCGACGACGAGCTGAAGGCCGAGGCCGAGCGCCTCCGCAAGAAGCTCTTCGAGCTCCGCTCGCAGACCGTCACGGAGAAGATCAAGGACTCGTCCCAGTTCAAGAAGAACCGCCAGGACCTCGCCCGTGTCCTCACGGAGCGCGCGTCCCGCTCGAAGAAGGTGGCCCAGTGAGCACCAAGTCTGAAATCGTCGTCGGCCCCAACGCGCAGCGTCGCATCGGCATCGTCGAGACCGACGGCCGTGACAAGTCGCGCAAGGTGACCATCCAGTACGTGTCCAAGCACCCGAAGTACGGCAAGTTCGTGCGCAAGCGCACCGTGCTCCAGGCCCACGACGCGAACAACGAGTCGCGCAAGGGCGACCGCGTCGAGATCGCCGAGTGCCGGCCCATCTCGCGCACCAAGCGCTGGACGATCGTCCGCATCGTCGAGAAGGCCCCGGCCCACGTGGATGCGGTCTTCCAGACCGACGACGGCAAGAAGCAGCCCAAGAAGAAGTGATCCCCGGCCCGTGAGGCCGGTCCCAAAGGCAGGACCCAATGATCCAGAAGGAATCCAGGCTCGAAGTGGCCGACAACAGCGGCGCGAAGGTCGCGATGGTGATCGGCGTGATGGGCGTCTCGACGGCCAACGGGCGCTTCACCCGCGTCTCGATGGGCGTCGGCGACCGCGTCATGTGCGCGATCAAGGAAGCCATCCCGAACGGGCAGGTCAAGGCCGGCGACAAGGCCGAGGCCGTGATCGTCCGCGTGAAGGCCCCGACCCGCCGCAACGACGGCAGCTACGTGCGCTTCGACTCGAACGCGTGCGTGCTGGTCGACAAGGAAGGCAACCCGAAGGGCACCCGCATCTTCGGCGCCGTGGCTCGCGAGCTCCGCGAGAAGAACTTCATGAAGATCGTTTCGCTCGCGACGGAGGTGATCTGATGCCATCGCATGTCCGCAAGGGTGACGTCGTGTTCGTTCGTTCGGGCGCCGACAAGGGCAAGACCGGCGAGGTCCTGTCCGTCGACCCGGCGTCGTCGACCTGCGTCGTGAAGGGGATCAACCTCCGCACGAAGCACATGAAGCCGACGCAGCTGCGTCCGAAGGGCGCGGTCGTGAAGATCGAGCTCCCCATCCACATCTCCAAGGTCAGCC
>CANHFL010000240.1 GCA_947459855.1 Planctomycetaceae bacterium
GATCAGCGCGGCGGTCAGCAGCAGCGCGTCGGCCGCCGCGGTGGGCAGGCGGCGCGCGTCGGGCGCGCTCACCGTGCATGCTCCGGCCAGCGCACCTCGCCCGAGCAGTCCATGCGCGCGCCGTCGGCGCCCTCGAAGAACGCCCGGACGGTCAGGGTGGCGCGCGGCGCCGGATCGACGGGCAGCACGACGGGGACGGAGTAGGTCTCGGTGACGCCGTCCCAGGTTCGCGCGTGCGGTTCGCTGGCGGCCAGGTCGACCGACGCATTCGCGAGCTCGACGCCGCCGTCGCGCACCGAGACGCGCAGCACGCCCACGGCCTTCGCCTCGTCGCCGCCGTCGTCGCGGAACACGATGCGCACGTCCACCGTGGGCTTGCGCTCGCCCAGCGCGGGGATCGGGGTGGTGAGCGGGCTCACCTCGACTCGCACCGGGCGCCAGCGCCATGCGCCGCGGTCGCCCTCGGCCGGCAGCGGCGACCCGGAGCGGTCGAAGTCGCAGCCCGGCACCGCGGCCACGGCAAGCAGCGCCAGGGCCGCCAGCGCGGCGCGCGCGGCGGTGGGGAATCGTGCGGGGAACCGTGGGGCCGTCCGAATCATGGCAACCGGGAGCGCACGATAGCCGCTTGTATCATTCGGCCATGCGCCTCACCGCGACCGCGTGCACGCTCGTGCTGGTCCTGTTCGCCTCGTGCCAGGAATCGGCGATGCAGGATCCGGACGGCCCGCCCGGCGAGGTGGCGCGGCCGCAGACGATCGCCGAACCGATGACCGAGAAGGGCGCGATCGACACGCCCTCGGGCGAACCCAGCGGGCGCCAGGAGATGGCCACCGCGACGAACGCGGGCCCGGACAACGGCCTGCCCGTGCCGCCCGCCGAGCTCGCGGCGCAGCCGTCGGCTGCACCCGCTGCCGCAACGGAAGCGACGCCCGCTCCTGCAGCGGCGACCCCGGAACCCGCACCGCAGGCGGCGCCTGCCGAGACGCCCGCGCCGGCTCCCGCCGCAGCACCCACCCCGACGACCGCCCCCGCACCGGCCGCTGCCGCCGCAACCGCGCCCGCTCCCATCCCCGTCCCCACCCGTGACGGCCAGGCGCACCGCTATGAGCTGCGCACCTTCGGCACCGACGTCGAGGTGTACATGGACGGCGAGCGCGTCCCCGCCGACCGCATCGTCATCCGCGAGGGCCGCGTCGGCGTGATGGACGCCAAGGGCAACGTGATCGAGCGCATGGACCTGCCCTCCAACTGGATGCAGCCCGAGTCGAAGCCCGATGCGTCGGTCCTGCAGGGCAACCCCTACGACTTCCGCACGGTCGGCGGCGTGCAGCTCACGCCGCCCAAGGTCATGCTGGGCGCGCGCCTGGTCGACGTCCCCGACCACCTGCTGGCGCACATCGAGGCGCAGGGCGGCCAGCGCGAGCGCAACTCGCTGGTGACCGAGGTCATCAAGGGCCTGCCGCTGGACAAGGCCGGCATCAAGGACCACGACATCATCGTGGCCGTGAACGACATCCCCGATGCGGACCCCGACGCGATCCGTGCGGTCGTCCGCACGCTGCAGCCCGGCGACCCGATCAACTTCCGCGTGCTGCGCAACGGCAAGACGTTCGACGCGCGCGTCGAGGTTGCCGCGTGGGATCCGAAGCACATGGTGCGCCCGGTCGGCATGAACCCGAAGAACATCCGCATGGTGCGTGATGCCGGACCGGCCGCCAGGAGCGCGCCGGCCGCGATGCCCGCCGCCGCGCCCGCTGCGGTACCCGCGCCGAACGACGCGTCCGAGGCGCTCGCCGCCGCCCGCGCGGAGGCCGACCGCGCCGCGTCCGACGCCCGCGCCGCCCGCGAGCGTGCCGAAGCCGCCGAGGCGAAGCTTGCCGACGCCGCGGCCGCCACGAACGCCGCGCGCGCCGACCTGGGCCGCCTGACCGCCGAGGTCGCCGCGATGAGGGAGCTGGCCGCGAAGGCGTCGCCGGCAGGCATCGACCCCGCGCAGCTGGCCGCCGCCAAGGACGCCGCCGTGAAGGCGCAGTCCGAGCTCGACGCCACCAAGGCCGCGCTGGCCAAGGCGAGCGCCGACATGTCCGCCGCGATGACGAAGGCGAACGCCGACCTGGCCGCCGCGCGCGCCCAGGCCGATGCCGCGGCGAAGGCCGCAGCGACCGCCGCTGCCGCGCAGGCCGCAGCGCCGGCACCCGCGCCGGTCCCCGCGAATGCCGACGCCGCGCAGCTCCGAGCCGCGCTCGACCGCGCCAACGCGCGGCTGGCCCAGTTGGAGAAGGAAGCACGCGCCAACGACCAGGTCCGCCGCGCGATCCGTCCGGCGCCCGCACCGCAGCCGGCACCGGCCCCCGCGCCTGCGCCCGCCAAGCCCTGAACGGCCTCCACGCCCTGCACCCCGCGACGTCCAGCCCACGCTTATCGCCCGCAGCGTCCACGGTGCACCCCACCGCGATTGCCCCGAATCGCTGCTACAATCCCGCGTCCTGACCAATCACTGGGGATTGGTGTAACGGTAGCACAACTGACTCTGACTCAGTTTGTCTAGGTTCGAATCCTAGATCCCCAGTTTCGACGCACGCGCCCGGCTCCGAGCCGGGCGCGTGTTCGTTTGCGCGATACCGTTCCGACGTGAGCGCGCCGCGCGTCGTCAGCCTGCTGCCCTCGGCCACCGAGCTGCTGTTCGCGGCCGGCGGCGGTCACCTGCTCGTCGGCCGAAGCCACGAGTGCGACTGGCCGGCCGCGGCGGCGCACGCACCAGTCCTCACGGCGGCACGCGTCGCGCACACCCCCGACGCCGCCGCCATCGACCGCGCCGTGCGCGAGGCCATGCAGTCCGGCGCGTCGCTCTACGCGCTCGACGAGTCGCGCCTGGCGGCGCTCGCGCCGGACGTCATCCTCACGCAGGACCTCTGCGACGTCTGCAGCATCGACCTGCGCACGGTCGAGCGCGTGGCGCGCGCCCTTCCCTCGCGCCCGCAGGTCGTCAACCTGAACCCGACCACCGTGTGGCAGGTGCTCGACGACCTGCTGCGCGTCGGCGAGGCCGTGGGGTGCGCCGACGCCGCGCGAGCCGCGGCCACCGCGCTCCGGGACCGCCTGTGGACCGCCGCCGAGCTCGCCGTGCCCTTCGTCGACGGACCGAGCGTCCTGTTCCTCGAGTGGACCGACCCGCCGTTCGTCGGCGGCCACTGGACGCCCGAGCTCATCGCGATGGCCGGCGGCCGTCATCCGCTGAACGCCACCGGCGCCAAGAGCCGCGTGGCCACGCTCGACGAAATCGCCGCAAGCGCCCCCGAGCGCGTGGTGGTCGCGCCCTGCGGCTTCCCGCTGCCTGCGGTGCGCGACGCGGTACGGGGCCTCGACGGTATCGAGTGGTGGGAGGCGCTCGAACCCGTGCGCGCGGCACGCGCCGCGGCGGCGCGCGGCGAGCCGTGCGACCGCGTCATGCTGGTCGACGGAAACCAGATGTTCAACCGCCCTGGGCCGCGGCTGGTCGACGCACTGGAGTGGCTCGTCGGCTGGCTGAACGACC
>CANHFL010000241.1 GCA_947459855.1 Planctomycetaceae bacterium
ACCGTGTACGGCGTCATGTCGTCGCGGAACAGCTCGTTCTGGCAACCAGCGGCCAGCACGGACGCCAGTGCGGCGGCGCGGAGGACGAACGGTCCTGGACGGCGTGGCTCACTCATGGCGCAGCGCCTCGATGGGATCCAGGCGTGAGGCCTTGATCGCGGGGAACATGCCGAATGCCACGCCGACCAGCGCACTGAACGCGATGGCCAGGAACACCGCCCAGAACGGCACGTCGGCCTGCTCGAGGTTCGCGCCGGGGATGAACGTCAGCCCCAGAGCCATGAGCTTGCCGATGACGAGCCCGGCGAAGCCGCCCAGCACGGTAAGCGTGACCGCCTCCAGCAGGAACTGGAGAAGGATCGCGGCGGGCGTCGCGCCGACGGCCTTGCGCAGGCCGATCTCGCGCGTTCGCTCGCTGACCGAGACAAGCATGATGTTCATGATCCCGATCCCGCCGACCAGCAGCGAGATGCCGACGATGCCGCCCGCGATCGCGGTGACGCCGGCGGCGAGCGTCTTGAACTGGTTGATGTACTGGTCGATCGCCGCCACGCGGAAGGTGTTCGGGTCGCCCGGCTGCAGGCCGCGCTGGCGGCGCATGACGAACTCGATCTCGGCCTTCGCCTCGTCGGCCTTCTCGGGGCTGACGGCGAGCGCGGCGAACCGCATGAAGAAGTCCCGGTCCAGCAGCTTCTCGGCCACGCTGAAGGGGATGAAGATCTCGGCCTGGCTTGAGTTCATGCCAAACATCTGCGCCTGCAGGGTCTCGACCACGCCGACCACCAGGAAGCGGCGCCCGCCCAGCAGGACGTGTGCACCGAGCGGGTCGCCGGGCAGCTTCAGCTCGTCGATGGCGGCCTCGTTGATGAGCGCGACCTGCCGCGCGGTGTCGACGTCGATCTGCGTGAACGGCCGCCCCTTGATCACCTTGCGGCCGACCGCGTCGTGCCACGCGGGCCAGATGCCGTTGACGTTGATGCCGTCGATCGACGCGTTGTCCGATTCGGCGCTCAGGCCCACGTCCACCAGCGGCGTGATGCCCTTGACCGACGGGCACTGGTCCTTGATCGCCTGGCACTCGGCGATCTTCAGCTTGCACTTCTCCCACGGGAACTTCTGCCGCGGCGAGTTCTCGGGGCGGTCGGGGAAGACGAAGATGCGCGCCGCGCCGACGGTCTCGAACTCGGCCAGGACCTTCGCCTTCAGGCCGGTCAGCGCCGCGATGACCGCGGTCACGCTGGCGACGCCGACGATGATGCCGAGCGCCGTCAGGAACGACCGGGTCTTGTTGGCCCAGATCTGGCCGAACGCCATGTTGACGCTCTTGAGGACGAAGAACGGCGTGATGTTCATGCCGCCGCCCCTTCCGCCAGCACGGCGGCCTGCAGGGCGCGCGCGGACTCGACGTGGCGGCCGACCTCGGGGTCCTGCTCGGCCGGCAGGTCGCTCAGGATGCGGCCGTCGCGCAGGCGGACCACGCGCCGGCAGTGCGCGGCCACGTCGTCCTCGTGCGTCACGATCAGGATGGTCTGGCCCTCGCGGTGCAGGCGCGTGAAGAGCGCCAGGATCTCGGCGGTGGTGGCCGAGTCCAGGTTGCCCGTCGGCTCGTCGGCCATCAGGATGCGGGGCTTGTTCAGGATCGCCCGCGCGATCGCCACACGCTGCTTCTGGCCGCCGGAGAGCTGGTTCGGGCGGTGGTCGACGCGCTTCGACAGGCCCACGCGGTCCAGCGCCTCGAGCGCGCGCACCCGGCGCGCCCGCCAGCCGCCGGCCGTCGGGCTGTACAGAAGCGGCAGCTCGACGTTCTCCAGCGCGGTCTGCCGCGGCAGCAGCTCGAAGCTCTGGAAGACGAAGCCGATCTCCTCGTTGCGGATGTGCGCCAGCTCGTCCGCTCCCATGCCGCTGACCAGGTTGCCGCCCAGGCGGTACTCGCCGGCGGTCGGGCGGTCCAGGCAGCCCAGCGTGTTCATCAGCGTGCTCTTGCCCGAGCCCGAGCTGCCCATGATCGCGACCATCTCGTTGGGCATGATGTCCAGGTCGACGCCGCGCAGCGCATGGATGGTCTCCACGCCGACGCGGTAGACCTTGGTGATGCCGCGGAGCTGGATGATGGGCTGCTGCATCGGTTCGTGGGGGCGCGGTACGGGGCTGGGCGGCTCCGGGTTCGTCACTTCGCCGCCGGCGCGGGTTCGGACGCAGGGGCCGCGGTCCCGCCGCCGGCCTCGGCCTGCTCTTCCTGCATCACCCGGTCGCCGTCCTTCAGGCGCTCCAGGGCCTTGTAGGGGCCGGTGATGACCTCGTCGCCCTCCTTGATGCCGTCCAGCACGACGGTGTCGGTCAGGTTCGAGGGCCCCGTGCGCACCGGCGTCGCCACGGCCTTGCCGCCCGCGACCAGGAAGACCACCGTCGTGGTCTTGCGCCCGGCCGTGATCAGCGGGCTGCTGCGGACCGCGGCCGGCAGGTCCTCGATCTTCCGCTCGACCACCGCCTGGCTGGGCAGGCGCAGGCCGGTGTGCGTGGCGATCGCGATGTCCACGTTCCCGCCCAGGCCGCTGAAGACCTGCTCGCCGCCCAGGTCCAGGCCGATGGCGGTCTTGAAGTAGCCGGTGCCGTCCTTCTCGGTGGTGCGCTGCAGCGCGACCTCGTCGACCGTGCCCCTGAAGACCCGGTTCTTGTAGCCGTTGATGCGGACCTCGGCGGTCTGCTTGGGGGCCACGCGCGGCACGTCTGCCTCGCTGACCTTGGCCGACAGCTTCATGCTGCCCAGGTCGGCGATGGTCAGGATCTTGGTGCCGGGGTTGTTCATGGTGCCCACGACGACCAGCTCGCCGACCTCTGCGTTCAGCTGCGTGATGATGCCGTCGATCGCGGCGGTCACCACCGTGCGGCGCAGCGCCTCGCGCGCCTGCTCGATCTGTGCCTCGGACGCGGCCAGGCTCTTCTCCAGCTGCACGATCGTGTTCTTGGCGGCCAGGTACTGCGCCTCCAGGTCGCGCACGCGGTTGGTCGCGTTCTCGTAGTCCTGGCGGCTGATGTCGCCGGTGCGGAAGAGCGCCTCCTGGCGCTGCGCCGTGGCGCGTGCACCCTCAAGCGTCGTCTGGCTGCCGACGATGCGCGAGCGCTCGGCTTCCAGGCGGTAGCGCTCGCCGTCGCGGCGCGCCTCGGCGCTCTGCAGCGCGGCACGCAGGTCGCGGTCGTCCAGGCGCATGATGACCTCGCCGGCACGGACGCGATCGCCCTCGCGGTGGGGCAGCTCGACGATGCGCGCGGAGACTTCCGCCGAGACGTCGACCTTGTGCTTCGGCTCGACCATGCCGGGGGCGGCGACGATCTCGACCAGTTCGCCGGGGACGACGCGCTCGATCCGGACGGGCGTGCCTTCCGGGCCGCCGAAGGACGCCATCCGGCGGATGCTGTCCCCGGCGAAGAGCGCGACCAGGACGGCCAGGAGGAAGACGGACAGCGAGACGATCAGGAAGGTGCGCATGGGGCGTCGGGCCGGGGTGGCCGGGTGGGGATCCGGATCATACGAGC
>CANHFL010000242.1 GCA_947459855.1 Planctomycetaceae bacterium
CATGCGGCTCAAGTACCAGGAGAAGGAGCTGCAGCAACGGCCGCAGCAGCCGCCCCCGCAGCAGGCGGCACCGGCGGCGCCTGTACCTTGACGCGGATGAGCGAACGCCGTACCGACGATTCCACCGACGCCGCCGACCTGGGCTTCGACGCCCTCGGCGTGCCGCCGGTCCTGGTTCGTTCGCTGGCGGCGATGGACGTGACCGACCCCACGCGCGCACAGCGCCGCACGCTGCCGCCCGCGATGGAGGGCCGCGACGTCGCCGTCGTGGCCTCGACCGGCACGGGCAAGACGCTGGCGTACCTGCTGCCCTTGGCCGCGCGGCTGCTGGCCGAGGCGCCGCCCAGGGTGCGCGGGCGCCCCGTCGACCCGCGCCGCCGCCTGCGCGCGCTGGTGCTCTGCCCCACGCGCGAACTGGCGCAGCAGGTCGCCAAGGACGCGCAGCAGCTCTTCCGCGGCACGGTGCTGCGCGCCGGCGCGGTGTACGGCAAGAGTGCGCTCGCCCCGCAGCGCGAGATGGTCCGCGAGGGGCTTGACCTGCTGGTCGGCACGCCCGGCCGCGTGAAGGAGCTGTGCGAGGCCGACGCGCTCTCGCTGGCGTTCGTGAAGCAGGTGGTGCTGGACGAGGCCGACCGCATGCTCGACATGGGCTTCCTGCCGCAGGCGAAGGAGATCCTCTCGCGCGCTCCGGAATCCCGGCAGCTGCTCTTCCTGACGGCGACGATGCCGCGCCCCGTCGAGACGGTGGTCGAGGAGATGCTGAAGTCGCCGGCGCGCATCGACCTGGTGGGCAAGGAGCGCTCGGCGGTCACCGGCACGCCGGCGCCGCGCACCGACAAGGGCCAGCACCTGCACGACGTGTCCGACGAGGACAAGGCCGCGCTCACCGTGGCGCTGGTGAAGGACGGCAAGCGCAAGGGCGTGATGGTGTTCGTGCGCACGCGCCGCCGCGCGGGGTGGGTGGCCGAGGCGCTGCGCCGCCACGACATCCGCACGGTGGTGGTGCACGGCGACCGCAGCCAGCGGCAGCGCACGGAATCGCTCGCGGCGTTCGCGGCCGGCAAGGCGGACGTGCTGGTGGCCACCGACGTCGCCGCGCGAGGGCTGCACGTGCCGGCGGTGCGGACGGTCATCAACTACGACGTGCCGCTCCTCCCCGAGGAGTACGTGCACCGCGTGGGCCGCGCCGGCCACGGCGGCGGCAGCGCCGAGGCGATCACGCTGCGCGGCCCCGCCGACGTCGAGCGCTGGCACGCCGTGGCGCGCACGATGCGCGTGGACATCGCGCCGACGCCGGCACCCGGGTTCGCGGCGTACCGGCGCGTGAAGGTGGGCGTGGCGCCCGACGTGGAACGCGCCGTGCCCGCGCGCGGCGGCAAGCCCGGCACCCGGGTCGTGCTGGTGCGGACGCCGGGTGCGGCGGGCGCGGCGGCAGGCGCACGTGCCGGCGGGCCCGGAAAGCCGGGCAAGGCCGGGAAGTCCGGCAAGGCGGCACGGCCCGCGAAGGCACGGCCCGGGGCGAAGGGACCCGAAGCCGCCCCGACGCGCGCGCCCGGTGCCCCCTCCGCGGGCGCGCTGATCCGCATGGGCAACGCCGCGGCGATGCGTGCCACCGGCAAGAAGAAGAAGAAGCGCCGTCCGAACGATTCCATGGCGATGCGCGGCTCCGACCGCGGACGCGCGATCCCGAAGGGCCAGCGCCCCGGCGGCGGCGTGCGGCGCACGGGGGGATGAGGCGCATGCGGCACGGGCCCGCGATCGTCGCATCGGCGTTGCTGGGAGCGGCCACGACGCTCGCCCAGCTGCCGCTGGCGGCGTGGACCATGGGCCCCCTGCCGCGCACCGCGGACTTCGCGCTGATCCGCGGTGGATGCGTGTGGCAGGTGGTGGAGCGCCGCGGCGCGGTGGTGCATTGGGTGAACCTGGAGAGCGACGAGCGGCTGGTCAACGCGCGGCCCGACGACGGCAAGGTGCCCGCGTGGGCCGAGCCCGCGCCGCGCACGGACGAGCGGCTGACGCGAACCGCGGCCGTGGCCGTTGGTTGGCCGATGCCGATGGTCACCTGCCGATGGACGGCCGTGCGGAACGACGTGAATTTCCCGCCGCCCGCGACGAACGACGACAGCGGCTGGGCGCCGAAGGATGCCGTGCACCGGCTCCGGCAGGGAGATCCCGCCGGGACCGTCGCGGTGAACAAGGCGGGGGCGGCCGTCGATCTCGTGCTCGCGACCGGCGCGTGGTACACGCTGGTGGTGGTGGGCGCAGCCGGGGTCCGGCGCCTGCGGTGCGGCGTCACTCCGCCGGGATGAGCGGCACGACGACGCGCACGACGATCGCCAGAACGGCGAACAGCGCGACCATGCCCAGCACCATCTGGGCCGACATCCGCGCGACGGACGGCCAGTAGCCCCGGAAGTCCTCGGTGCGGATCGCCTTCCACGCCACCGACATGAAGAACGAGAGCGGCAGCACCAGCAGCCACCACCACGCGGACGCGTGCGGGGCAGGCTGGAGGAACGGGGTCCACGCGAGCATGCGGGGCATCCTAGTGGTCCGCGGCGTCAGTAGCCGGACGCTTCGGGACCGGCCGACGCGGTGAGTGCCGCGGCGACGGCGACCGCGGCGGCGGACACGGCGATCGGGAGCCCGGCGCGCAGCGCGTTGGCCAGGCGTGGCCGGCCGTGGACCGCGTTCGCAAGGAGCGACGTCGCCGGGGCGAGGGCGACGGTGGCCCAGCACGCGAGCGGCAGGCCACGTTCGTCGTAGCCAAGGCCGAGGAACGTGCCTGCGCCCAGGATGACCGCGAAGAGCGCGCCCATGCCGCCGTCGGCACGCACCCACGGCATGACGCCGCACGTCACCGCGCCAAGCGCCGCGGCCGCGCTCGCGGCGCCAAGCACGACGGCCAGCTTCGCGAAGCCCGCCAGCAGGCACGCCCCCGAGGCTGCGGCCAGGGTGCCCCACCATGCGACGAACGCGGCGCGGGTGGTGCCGCCGGCAGATGCGATGCTGCCGAAGGCGGCGACCGCGGCCACCATGGCGGCGGCCAGGCGCCACTCGGCCGAACCATGCCCGGGCGGCTGGAGCATGACGCAGGACGCCGTCGCCGCGACGGCGCCGATCGCCAGCGCTCCCAGCGCTCCGCCGGCGCGTGCGACGCGGTCCATCGCGATGCCGACGAACGCCGCGGCCAGGACCGCGAGCGGGAGTCGATCGAACGCCGTGCCGGGCCGGACGATGGTCGCGCCCCACGCTGCGGGGCCAGCCAGTTCCTGCTGGTGCGCGAAGGCCGCCAGCGGGACCAGCGCAAGCGATGCGATCGCCAGGCGAGGCTGGGCCATCGCGCCGCCGGGCACGCCCTGCCCGCCGTCGCGACGCGAAGGCCTGCCCGGCGCCAGCCACGCGACCCAGGGGGCACAGAGAAGCGCCGCTGCCAGAAGCAGCGGCGCCAGGATCGCGTGCAGCAGGATGTCGGCTTCCATCGCGGGAGCGCCGGACGCTTACTTCGACGTTCCCTCGAGGCCCACGACG
>CANHFL010000243.1 GCA_947459855.1 Planctomycetaceae bacterium
CTGCCGATCAGCACCATCACCAGCCCGGCGGCGGTGGCGACGTCCGGCAGCTCGTCGGTGGCGGTGGCCTCGAGGCCGAGCGTCTGCAGGAGTTCGGGGGTCGGCAGCCGGCCGTCGACCAGCCACGACCCGTCGTCGCGGCGCGTGGCGCGCGGCGGCTCGTCCTCGCCCACGCGGGTCAGGTCGCCGACGATCGCCTGGACCAGGTCGTTGGCGGTCACCAGGCCCTCCAGGCCGCCGTGCTCGTCGACCACGAACGCGATCCGCGTGCGGGCGCGCTGGAACAGGTCCAGCAGCTTGAGCGCGGGCATCGTCTCGGGCACGTAGACCGGTTCGCGCATCACCGCCGAGACCTTGAAGTCCGCGCCGGCCAGCAGGCCGTAGGCGATCAGGTCCTTCACGTGCACCACGCCCGCCAGGCGGTCGATCGAGCCGCGGCAGACCGGGAAATGGCTGAACGGCGCGGTGCCGACCAGGACGCGGACGTCCTCGGCGGGCATCGACTCGTCGATCCACGTGATCTGCCGGCGCGGCACCATCAGGCTGCGCGCGGTCATGTCGCCCACGCGCAGCGCGCGCTCGAAGATGCCCTGCTCGATCGGGTCGAAGATGCCGGCGCTGGTGCCCTGGGCGACCATCGCCTTGACGTCCTCCTCGCTGACGTCCTCGCTGCGCGGGCGGATGCCGAGCAGCTTGCAGAGTCCGTCGGTCGAGGCGGCCAGGATGCGCACCGGGATGCCGGCAAGGCGCGAGAGGAACCAGAGCCACGGCGCGGTCAGGGTCGCCACGCGCTCCGGATGGGCGATGCCCAGCTGCTTCGGGACCAGTTCGCCGATCACCAGCAGCAGGTAGGAGAGCGCGGTGATCACGACGACGAACGAGATGGTCTCGGCGTGCTCCGCCAGGGCCGGCCACTCGTGCAGCCAGGACTCCAGTTCGTGCGCCAGCATGCGCTCGCCGTAGGCACCCTCGACGATGGCGGTCATCGTCATGATCAGGTGAACCGTCGAGAGCATCCGCGACGAGTCGCGGGAGAGCATCAGCGCGTGCCGGGCGCCGCGGACCCCGCGGTCGGCCATCGCCTGCAGGCGCGTCGGCCGCGACGTCATGATCGCAAGCTCGCTGGCCGCCACGAACGCGTGGAGGACGATCAGCGTGACGAGGATGATGATCGGGACGATCACGGTCGGTGGGACGGGGGCGTGGGCGGCCCGTGGCGCGCGGGGACGCTACCACGCACGGCGCGCCAGCGGAGCCACGCGCCGACTGCGGGCACCGCGCCGGCTGCCGCCACCGCCCAGACCGCGCCGACCAGCCCGGCCTGCGCGCCTCCCGCGGCCATGCCCGCCAGCGGCCCGAT
Organism: Planctomycetaceae bacterium; assembly: GCA_947459855.1. Lineage (GTDB taxonomy): Bacteria > Planctomycetota > Phycisphaerae > Phycisphaerales > SM1A02 > UBA966. The sequence continues at coordinate 1,361 of CANHFL010000243.1, forward strand.
CACGTAGCCAACGCCGATCAGGGCCTCGAACGTGCCGCCTGCGTCGACGTCGGCGCTTCCGACCGCCATCGCGTAGTACAGGCTGGCGTAGTACAGGATCCCGTGTCCCACGCCGAAGCAGGCCAGGCCCGCGAGGACCATCGGCACCGACGGTGCAAGCACGATCGCGGCGAACCCGCCCGCGAGGAGCGCCACGCCCAGCGCCAGTGCGCCCCAGCGGCCGTGCCAGAAGCTGGCCAGCGCCAGGACGACGACCGTGCCCATCCGCGCGAACATCCACGTGCTGGCCAGCGGCGTCTGCCAGCCGGTGTCCAGCTGCAGGTCGCGCAGGATGTAGGGGAGCAGGGGGCCCAGCACCGAGATGAAGACGTAGCTGACGGGGATGATGAAGCGCGTGGCGCGCAGCAGGTGCGGGTACGACGGCGCGACGTGCGCATGGGCGTCCGCGTGTGCGTGCGGCGCCGGCGCCGGCGGGAACCAGCGCAGCAGCGCGATCGAGGCCAGCGAGACCGGCAGCAGCACCAGCAGCACCAGGCCGGGCCGGTCGGATGCCATGAGCGGCGCCATCACCAGCAGTGCGGCGCCCGTGGCGGACATCCAGGTCACGTTGAAGCTGCCAAGCGCCCGGCGCATCGCGCCGCCGTGGCGCCCGCTGGAGACGTAGCTCTCCATCACCGGCCAGAGCGCCGCGCCGATCGCGCTGATGATGCAGGCCGCCGCGATCACGCCGGCGAGCCCCGCCAGTGCCAGCAGCGATCCCGCTGCCTGCAGCGCGAACACCAGTGCCAGCCAGCCGCGCGGCGTCAGCCCCATCCGCACGCCGGGCCAGCGCACCATGCGGCCCGATGCCAGTGCCACCGCGACGTAGATGACGCTTTCGGCGATCGCCAGCGCCAGGTTCTGGCGCTCGGTGAAGCCGTACTGGTCGGCGGTGACGAACGGGATGCCCGACCACAGGATGCCGCTGCCAAGCGAGTTGACCCACGTCACCGCGAGGATCGCCCACAGCGGGGCGGCCTGCGGCGCTGCCGAATCGGCGCGCGGATGCTCGGGAGCGGGAGCGGTCACGGGGCGGGGAGCATAGGTGCGCGGGCGCGTGGCGCGTTCCGGCGCTATCCTTCCGGCCTGAGCTGTCCTCGTAGCTCAATTGGATAGAGCGCCGCCCTCCGAAGGCGGAGGTTGTGGGTTCGAGACCCGCCGAGGACGTTCCAGCATTGCAGACGGAGACGCACGTGGAGCACCCGCCGACCCCGATGACGCTGCGCGATTTCCAGCAGCTCATCCGCGACCGCTACTACGCGACCGACAGCGCCCGCGGTCCCGCCAAGACGTACCTGTGGTTCGTCGAGGAAGTGGGCGAGCTGGCGCACGCGCTGGGCAACCTGGAGAAGGGCAAGCCCGACCGTGCCAACCTCGAGGAAGAGTTCGCCGACGTGATCGCGTGGCTTGCCACGCTGGCGAACATCTCGGGCGTGGACCTGGAGCAGGCGATCCGCACCAAGTACCTGACGGACGGCGGCCCCGAGGGGACCAAGTGACCGCGCCGGCCGCGCGTCCCTGCGACATCTGCCGCATCCAGGACCGCTCGGGCCCGGAGTTCGGGACCCGCTTCGAGGCCATGGAGTGCTGGCGCGACGAAACCTGGGTGGTCCGCCACCACCTGGCACCCGCACCGCTCGTCGGATGGACGTTCCTTGGCACGGTGCGCCACGTCCAGGGTGCCGCCGACCTGAACGACCGTGAAGCCGCCGAGCTCGGCCCGATGCTCCGCCGCGTCTCCCGCGCCGTGCGCACCCTCACCGGCTGCGACCGCGTCTACGCGATCGCCTTCGGCCAGGGTGCGCCGCACCTCCACGTACACCTGATCCCGCGCTTCGATTCCGAGCCGGGCACCGCCGCATGGAGCGTGGCCGACTGGTACCGCGCCGTCGAGCGCGGCGAACAACCGCCCGCCGACCCCGCCGCGGTGGCCGACTTCGTCGAGCGCATGCGGAAATTGGGTTCGGGATAACCCGGGGTGGTTTGTGCGGTGGGAAGGGCAAGGCCCCTGGACGCCGTGCTCGGCTCTGGATGCCTGGCGACATGTCGTCGTGCTGCAATGGCAGCACGACGATCGCCACCGGAACGTCCACGGGCGAGCGCCCGCAGCGAGCATTGGCCCCCTCC
>CANHFL010000244.1 GCA_947459855.1 Planctomycetaceae bacterium
CTGCTTACGGCAGGCTGCCACGCGCTCGATTGCCTGCTCATGTGCATGCCTGGCGAGGTGGAGAGCGTCAGCAGTTTCAGCACGAAATCGAAGAGTGAAATCTTTGCGCCCTATGAATACGACACGTCCTCGGTGACACTGGTGCGTTTTAAAAACGGAGCCGTGGGCAAGTGCGCCGCCATCGTGGACTGCCTCCAGCCCTACTACCTGCACACCCATCTCGTCGGCAGTCAGGGCAGCCTTCTGGATGACAAGTTTCACTCCATGAAGCTGAAGACCGACAAGGCCCACTGGAGCAAGCTCTCCGTGCAGCTCGCCGACTCCGGTGATGTCCACGACCATCCGTATCAGACGCAGTTCCAGCTCTTCTTTGATGCGCTTGATGAGGGCAAGGATATGCCGCAGACCAGCTTCAAAGAAGCCCTGCGCACCTTCGAGGTCATCTTCGCCGCCGACCAAAGCGCGGCATCAGGTGGGAAGGTGGTGAAGCTCAGTTGAAGTGCTCAAAGTTTCTGTAACCGAAATCCACTGAACTCCATTTGCCTATTCAAACTCATGAGCATCGCATCCACCCCGCTCCCTCGTCGTCGGTTTCTCCAAACAGTGGCGGCCACCGTGGCCTCGTTCAACATCGTGCCTCGTCATGTGCTTGGTGGTCCTCGCTTTGTGCCACCTAGCGAAAAGGTGAACATTGCCCTCATCGGCGCGGGTGGGCAGGGGCATTCCAATCTCAAGAACCTCTTCCAGCTCGATGATGTGCAGGTCATTGCCGTGGCGGACACCGCCGAGGCCTATGACCCCAAAGAATCCTTTTCCTATTACAAGGACATGGCAGGCAGGCTGCCCACCCAGGGCATGATCGAGAAGCATTATTCCGAAAAGACGCCGAACTACCGATGTGCGGTTTATGAGGACTTCCGCATCATGTTGGAGCGTGAAAAAGACATCGATGCGGTGCTCATCGCCACGCCGGATCACACCCATGCCTTCATTTCCATCCAGTCGATGCGGGCCGGGAAGCATGTGTATTGTGAGAAGCCGCTCACGCACAACATCTGGGAGGCACGGCAGGTCGCCCGGGTGGCCAAAGAAACCGGCGTCGCCACCCAGATGGGGAGCCAGGGGCATTCCTCGATCGGCACGCGTGAGACCATCGAATACCTCCAGGCAGGAGCCATTGGTAACGTCCACGAAGTCCACGTCTGGGTGCCCGCCACGCGCTACAACTACGCCCTCCGCGGCTACCCCACAGACACACCTGCGAAACCCGCCGGACTGAACTGGGATCTCTGGCTCGGACCCGTCGCCGAACGTGCCTACCATCCCGCTTACCATCCCTTCTCCTGGCGTGACTTTTGGGCCTTTGGCAACTCGGGCCTCGGTGACTTCGGCACCCATGACATGAACAGCGCCGTGCGGGCGCTGGACCTGTATGAGCCCAGCCTTGTCGAGGGTTACGGTGTTGGCTTTTCCAATAGTGACATCGCCCCCTATGGCTCGCTGGTGCATTATCACTTCCCCGCCACGGCCAAGCGCCAGGCCGTGAAGCTCACTTGGTATAGCGGTGGCATGAAGCCCGCGCAGGTGGAGTCCATGGGAGCTGTCACTCATCCGAGCAGGGGCTCCCTTTACCTTGGTGACAAAGGGGCCATTCAAACGGATGGCAACGGCGGCGCACCACGGCTTTTCCCCGCCGAACGCCGTGCCACCTTTGTCAAACCGGAGCCTCGCCTGAAGCGATCCAATGGCCATCATCGCGACTGGATTGATGCCTGCAAAGGTGGTGAACCCGCCGCTTGCCCCTTCGACTACGGAGCGCAGCTGACGGAGATCGTGCTGCTCGGCGTGCTCTCGCAGCGCCTGAACAAACCCATCCGCTGGGATTCGGCCGGCATGAAAGCCATCGGCCTCGATGCCGCAGATCCTCTCATCAAAGCCCCCCGTCGTTCCGGCTGGGAACTCGCCTAATCATCTACCTTTCACGCTTCACCCCATCCCTCATCCATGCCACGCAAAATCAGCCACATCGCCCCCGACTGGTGGGATTACACCACGCTCGACTCCGACCTCATCTCCGACGCCGCGCGTCTCACCGAGCGCGACCTGCGTCAGCTCTCGCGGCCGGGATTCAAGATCGTTTTTTATGATACGCTGGAGGATTTCTACCTCGCTGAAGCGCTCGAATACATCCACGCTTGGAGGCAGGCCACGGCTGATAATCCTGTCGGCATCTGCGGCCCCATCGGCCCCACCGAGCAGCTCCCACTCGTCGCCCGCCTCGTCAATGAACTTGGCCTCAGCCTGAAGCACGCGCACTTCTGGGGCATGGACGAGTGGTATGATGAAGCCACACAGAAAGAGGTGCCATCCAGCCATCCGCTCTCGTTTGAAAAAGCTGACCGCGAGCTGTGCTTTGACCGCATTCAGAAAAAGCTCGTCATGCCCGAGGCACATCTGCATTTCCCGAAGGCTGACATCGCCAGCTATGTGAAGACGTGGAACTCCGGCATCCGCTGCGCCGTGATGCAGGGCGGCCAGGGAGACATCAAGCACTGGGCCTTCAACGACCCGCTGCGCCGCTCCGGCAAGTGGAAGAACGAGCCGCCACCGCCCGCCGAGTATCGCAAGCTCGGCACCCGCATCGTCGAGCTGCATCCCATCACGCTCAGTCAAAATGCACGCACCTCCGGCGGCGGCAACATCACGTTGGTGCCCAAGACCGCCATCACCGTCGGACCGAAGGAAACTTGGCAGGCCGAGAAGGTCAGCATCTGGCATGCCGGCATGCATGATAACCCGCTCGGCCAGCGCCTTACCGCACTCATGATCTCCAAACGCCTCGCCGACAGCGCCGTGCCCATGTCCCTGCTGGCCGACCATCCCAACGTCCAGTTCAACTACTACCGAGGCGGCTTGGGAAGCTGCATGATTGAGATGCATTGAAACTAGGTGTACGACCATGAAATTTCCCAGCACCGTCTGCCTCTTGCTGCTGCTGGCATCGAGGGCCGCTCTGTCAGCTGCCGATTTTTCTGCGCGTGGACCACTTGTAGTGCAGACAATCGATTTCCCCCATCTCGCTGATGCCACTCGCAGCAGTTCTCAGGCTTCCGGCAGACTCCGCCTGCGTTTGTTTAGACGACTTCTTCGCCCAGACCCAACGCGCACCGAACGCAAAGTCCCTATCAAAGTGCATCTACCAAAAACTGCGGGTCCATTTCCAGTGGTGGTGCTTTCACACGGAGCAGGCGGTGATTGGGATACGCATTATGCGCAGGCACAGCACCTTGCTTCGTATGGTTATGTGGTGCTTTGCCTTGAGCACACTGGCAGCAATCGCGAGCGGATGACACAGGGCTTTCGGCTCATGAAAAACCTAGAGGAGATGATCCACGATGCCGACGAAGTCCTCGCCAGGCCCAAGGATGTGAGCTTTGCCATTGACCGTGCTGAAGCATGGAACCAGACACATGAAAAGCTCCGCGGAAAGTTCGACATGCAACGGGTCGGCGTGATGGGGC
>CANHFL010000245.1 GCA_947459855.1 Planctomycetaceae bacterium
CATCGAGCGCTGGTCGGCGGGGGCCGCGGCGATCTGCTCGTCCATCATCTTGATGACGGTCGGCCAGTCCTTGTCCTCGATCGCCTTGGACATCGCGTTCTGCTTGCCCTGCTGCGCCAGCTCGTCGGCCATGGCGTCCTCGAAGGACTTTTTCGCGGCCTTGGCGTCGTAGGTGCCGGCGACGACCTGCTTCAGCGGCTCGTCCATCTCCATCGGGTGGCCGATCCACTGGACCGTGCCCTCCTTGACGATGAACGCGGTCGGGATGCCGCCCTGGCCGGCGGCCTCCATGTAGGCCTTGTGCGTCGAGCGGTCCGGGTCCGCGCCGATCGTGTAGCGGGCCTTCTGCTTCCACTCGTCCTTGTCCAGGAAGCGCTGGACGACGTCGGCCTTCTCGTCGCTGATGCCGACGACCACGACGCCCTTGTCCTTCATCTCCTCGGCGATCGTCGTCAGGTGCGGCATGCTCTGCTTGCAGGGACCGCACCAGGTGGCCCAGAACTCGATGACGTAGGTCTTGCCGGGCTCGAAGAACGTCGGCTTCTCGCCGCGGACGAACGTCTCGACCTCGGGCATGGGTGCCTTGGAGCCGATCGAGAGCTTGAGCGAGGGGGCGGCGTCGCCGGCGGCATTGGCGCCGTCGGCGGGCTTCGCCTGGGCCGGCGTCGTGATCGCGGCCGGGACGGAGTCCCCGGCCTTCTGGGCGGGCGCGGCAGGCGCGGCGGCCTGCGCGAGCGAGAGAGCGAGCATGGAGCAGAGGATCATCGTGTGGCCTCCTTGGGCCGTTGGTGGTGGGGGGTCCGTGGGGTCGATTCCGTGGTGGTACGCGCGCGGCTCACTTGCCGTTCGGGGCGCCGCGGGGCGGGGCGCCCGCGCCGGGGCCGGGGCCGGCAGGGCCGCCGGGCCCGCCCGGACCGCCGCCCATGCCCATTGCCTTCGCGAGCTCCATCTGCATGGTGGCGTTGAAGGCCATCTGCGCATCCTGCTGGCTCTTGACCTTGCCGGCCGTGATGTCGTCGGAAACCTGGTTCGCCGCGTTGCGGAATGCGTCGCGCATGACCGGGCCCAGCGCGTTGGCCATCATGATGGTCTGGCGCGCGGCGGCGTCGTTGCCGCTGGCCTTGGTGAAGTCGATGCACCACTTGCCGTCGACCTTGACCATCGGCACCGGACGGCCGACGGGCTTGCCGTCCTTGCCGGTGGCGCCGATCAGCGCCGTGGTGTCGGTGACGTCGGTGGCGGCGAAGGTGACGCCCTCCATGCCCTGCGGCAGCTGGATGAAGCCGCCGAAGGGACGCTTGAAGGTGCTGACCGTCGCGGCGATCATCGGCTGCATGTCGGCGAACATCCCGCGGACGACGCGCAGGGGCGCCTTGCCCTCGGGGGTCGTGGCGGCCATCGCCTTCATCACGCGCTGGGTCGCGTCGGGGTCGGTCGAGAGCTTGGGCATGTACGCGACGGCGGCGTCGAGCGAATCGAAGCCCTCGCTGGTCACGTCGGGGAACGCGGCCTCGGCGGTCGCGTTCAGCTTGGCGCCGGAGGCGTCGACCATCGGGCGGGAGTCGTCGCCGGGGGCCTTCGGGGCGGCGGGGGCGGCCGGGGCCTTGGGCGACTGCGGCGCGGCGGGCGCCGCGGCCGGCGCGTCCTGCACCCACGACGTCTTCTTCGTCTCCTGCGCGGGGGCGGTGCCCTTCTCGTACTTCTCCAGCGTGGCCCTCAGCTCGTCGGCCTGGCCCTCGCCGGCCTTCTGGATCGCCTGCTTCTGCGTGGTGACCGCGTTGGCCTTGTCGCCCTTCTCCCAGTACGCGCGGGCCAGCGTGTCCAGGATCGAGCCGTCCTCGCCCTTGCTGGCCTCGACCGCGGCCTTGGCCGTGCCGAGCGCGAAGTCAAGGTCGCGGCCCTCGAGCTTCGGCGTGTCCAGGATGAACCACGCCACCTGGTTCAGCACCATGGCGTTGCCGATGTTCGCGGCGACGATCTCGCGGCCCAGCTTGTAGCCGTCGTCGTTGCGCTTCGCGTTCGCCAGCAGGAACTGCATCTTCTGCACGCGCAGCGCGTCCTTCGCGGCGCCGTCGGCCGCGGCGATGTCCTCGTCGTACATCTTGACGATGGCGTCCCAGTCCTTGCTCTTGGTCGCGGCGACCATCGCGGCGCGGCGCTGCATCTGCTTCTTCGCCATGGCCTGCTCCGCCTCGAACGACTTCTTGTACTCGTCGGGCTTCCACGTGCCGGCGACGACCTTGGCCAGCGGCTCGTCCATGGTCATCGGATGGCCGATCCACTGCACGGTGTCGTCCTTGACGATGAACGCGGTCGGGATGCCGTTCTGTCCCGCGGCCTTCATGTAGGCCTCGTGGACCGAGCGGTCGGGGTCGGTGCCCAGGATGTAGCGGGCCTTCTGCTGCCACTCGGGCTTGTCCAGGAAGTTCTTCACCGTCTCGACCTGCTCGTCGCTGATGCCGACGACGATGACGCCCTTGTCCTTGTACTTCTCGGCAAGGTCGCTGAGGTGGGGCATGCTGGTGCGGCAGGGGCCGCACCAGGTCGCCCAGAACTCGATCACGTAGGTCTTGTCCTTCAGGAACCACTCGGGCTGCTGGCCGCGGACGAAGGTCTCGACGTCCGGGGTCGGGGCGGGGCTGCCGACGGTCAGCGTCTTCGCGGCGGCCGGCGCGTCGCCGTCCTGCGCATGCGCGAGCGCGGCAAGGAGGAGTGCGGCCGGGAACGCGAGTCGGAAATGGTTGCTCATGGCGCGCGACGATACCACCCCGGCCGCGCCCGTATCCTGCGCACGCCCATGGCAGCCCAGATCATCGACGGCAAGGCTCTCTCCGAACGCGTCCGCGGGGATCTCCGCGCCAGGATCGCGGCCTCCGGCCGCCCGGTGCGCCTGGATGCGCTGCTGGTGGGCGATGACCGCCCGGCCGAGATCTACGCGTTGAACCAGGCGCGCACGTGCGCCGAGGTCGGCATCGAGTACGTGCTGCACCGGCTGCCCGCCGGGTCGAGCGAGGACGACGTCGCGGGCCGCGTGCTGCTGCTCTCGGCCGACGAGAAGGTCCGTGCGCTGATGGTGCACCTGCCGCTTCCGGCGGGCGTCGACACCGAGCGCGTGCAGTCGCTCATCGCCGCCGAGAAGGACGTCGAGGGCGTGAACCCCGCGAACATAGGCAACGTGGTCTACGGCCGCCGCAGCCTGGTGCCGTGCACGGCGCTGGCCGCCGTGGAGCTGATCGAGAGCACGGGCATCGAGCTGCGCGGCAAGCGCTGCCTGATCGTGGGCGCGAGCAACATCGTGGGCAAGCCGGTCGCGGTGCTCCTGATGCGCGCCGAGGCGACGGTGCTCTCGACGAACAAGTTCACGGCGGACCTGCCCGCGCTGGCGCGCACGGCGGACGTGATCGTGGCGGCGTGCGGCGTGCCGCGCCTGGTGAAGCCCGACTGGGTGAAGCCCGGCGCGGTGGTGGTCGACGTCGGCATCAACCGCGTCCCCGGCCCCGACGGCAAGAAG
>CANHFL010000246.1 GCA_947459855.1 Planctomycetaceae bacterium
CGGATCCCACTGGCTCTGGAAGAACCAGTAGCCGTCGCGCTCGACCGGCTCGTTGACGCTCAGGGGCTCCGGCGCGGACCATGTGGGCCTGCCGTCGGTCCCCGGCGTGCCGCCGAAGCGCACGACGCTGGTGTAGTTTCGGATGCTCGACGTGTCGCCCGAGAAGCCGCCGATGTTCGTCGCCAGCACGAACGACTCGAGAGCGACCGGCGCCGGCAGGGCCAGTCGCTGCCGCGAGAAGAGCACCTCGAGCTCGCTGCCGTCGGGCAGCCGCACCGACGTGGGCGTCAGCCAGTAGCGGCGCAGCACGTCTCGTTCCGAATCGAACGCCCACGGGTGGTACGTGAGCCACGTGGACGAAGCCTTCGCGCCCGCCGCACCGCCGGCCGGCACCGTCAGCCGCATCATCGAGAACAGCTCGCGTGCATCGCGCTGGCGCTGGGCCTGCGGCACGACCATCGGCTTCGCTTCCTGCACGGCGTTCGGGAACCACTCCGCGACGGCCAGGCGCAGCCCCGCGGCCAGCTCCACCGGCACGCGCGGCTTCACGTCCATCACGCGCGCCTTGCCATCCTGCAGCGCGTCGACCATGCGCAGGCGGCCGGGTTCGGGGCCCGCCAGGAACAGCACGAGCGCCAGGCCGTTGCCCGGGCGGTACTCGACCTCGATCGTCGGGTCCACCCAGCTCTCGCCGCCGCGCTTCATCGCGGCCATCGGGTCCTCGCCCTCGCGCAGGTCGCGGCTCATGGTCGCGTCACTGAACGCCCACCGGCGGAACGTGCCGGCCGGCGTTCGCAGTTCCAGGATGGCCACGGAGAGCTCACGCCCGCCGATCGGCAGGTCGTCCTGCACGCCGACCACGCGGTACGCGTAGCCCGAGTCCGCCGGCCCGATCGGACGGAACTCGGCCTGCGCGTTCGCGATCGCGGCCTCCTTGACGGGCAGCGCGATGTCGATGCCCTTCGCCTTCACGCGGAAGGCCAGCGTCGGCGGCTCGAGGAATCGCGGCAGGTCCTCCTCGTCACGAAGCTCGCGCAGCGCGATCACGCCGCCGTCGGCGCTGCGCTTCTGCGGGTCGCGGGCCACCAGGCGGTAGTCGCTGCTGCGGCCGTCCTTGTCGGCGACCTGCGCGAAGAGCACCGGGTTCAGATCGGCCCCCGCTCCCCCCTGCACCCAACGCGCGCGCATCTGCGCGTAGCGCACGTAGCCCGTCGCCTCCAGCGTCACGCCGGGCGCCGGGTCGCCGGCACCCGCGGGCGGGATTGCCACGCGGATGGGATCCGCCTCGAGCGTCTCGCCTGCGGAGAGATACACCTCGTCAAGGTCGGAGACGTAGTCGTTGTACAGCGGCAGCCCATGCACCGGCCGCTGGTGCCAGCGCTGCTCGCCGGGGCGCCGCACGTAGAGCGCCCAGCTCTTGTTCAGGTCGTTCTTCAGGTAGAACTCGCCGGCCGGCCGGTAGTCCAGCGCGATGCGGATGCCCTCGTCGACGATCGGCTTCCCCGTCTCCTTGACCGCGCGCTTCATCGGCTGCTTGGTGTCGCCGGTGAACAGGACATCCTCGGTGTACTGCGGATACCCGGCCAGCACCTGGCGGATGAACCGCTTCGCCCCGTGCGTCACCAGGACGTTCACGCTGTAGGTGCGCTTGCCCTGGTCGGCGCCGGACTTGAGTTCCCAATCGGGGTCCGTGGACTGGATCTCCAGCTCGTACCTGCGGTCGCCCTCGCCGACCGTGGCGCGGTTGCCGGGCGACGCGATCAGCTCCGTGCGCACCGTCGGCGCGGTGCCCGCGTCGTCCCAGAGCTCGACCACCACCGCGCGCCGGACCACGGCCACCTCGCCCTCGACCTTGGTCCCGAAGTAGATGACGCTGCCCACGATCAGCGTGATGACGCCGGCATGGATCATCCACACCCCCAGGTTGACGGTCCGGAGGGGAATCCGGCGCAGCGTGGTGATGACGATGTTGGCCGCCAGAAGCCCCATCAGCAGGTTGAACGGCCACCAGTGGAACCACTCGAACTCGGTCATCTCGAACGGCCGCCACTGACGGAACTGGGCGTGGACCCAGGCGTCCGGGTGGAAGACGTTCGGGTGCACCGGGTAAAGGATGCCCGCGGACCCCACGGACATGTAGACGAACAGGATGGACAGCAGGACGATGCCGAAGCGGACGCTGCTGAAAAGGTCGACGAGGCGCCTGAGGGGGTTCGGCATCGGGATTCCGCATCGTATGCCTGATTCCGGCGCCGGGGAACATCCGCGACGAACCGCAGGCGCGCCCGCGACGTCGATATGATCCCTCGTTCTAACAGGAGACCCCACCGACCATGCCGACCTTCACCCGCTGCATCGCCCTCGCTGCCGCCGCGCTCGTCGCGGCCACCGCCTCCGCCCAGGACAAGCCCGCCGCGCCCGCGGCGCCGGCCGCCCCCGCCGCGCAGGAGGCCCCCGCCGCCACCGGACCCGTCTACGTGCTCTTCGCCACGTCGAAGGGCGACATCCTGCTCGAACTCGACCCGGTCAAGGCGCCGATCTCGGTGAAGAACTTCATGGAGTACGTGAAGTCCGGCTTCTACGACGGGACCGTCTTCCACCGCATCGTGCCCGGCTTCGTCGTGCAGGGCGGCGGCTTCGACGGCAAGCTGGCGCAGAAGAAGACCAACCCCCCCATCAAGAACGAGTGGACGAACGGCCTCAAGAACGGCCGTGGCACGATCTCGATGGCTCGCCTGCCGATGCCGGACAGCGCCACCAGCCAGTTCTTCCTCAACCTCAAGGACAACGGCGCGCTCGACGGCGCGAATGGACCCGGCTACGCGGTGTTCGGGCGCATCGTGGATGGGCTCGAGGTCATGGACGCGATCGCGCAGTCGCCGACGGGCCGCCGCGAGGTCACCGTGAGCGACGGCGCGCACGTCGAATTCAACGACGTGCCGAAGATCGACGTCGTGATCACCAAGGCGAGCGAGGTCAGCAAGGCCGACGCGGACGCGCGCCTGGCCGCCAAGAAGGCGGCGGCCCCCGCGGCCCCCGCGGCCCCCGCCGCACCGGTCGCTCCGGTCGCGCCCGCGGCACCCGCGCCCGGCAGCAAGTGACCCGGCGCGGAGCGCTCGGCACCCGCATCACCGAAACCCCCGCGGCGCGGCCATCCAGGCCGCGCCGCGCGCCTTTTGCGGGCGTATCCTCCGTGACCCAATGGCGAACGACCTCCTCAAGAAGCTCGACCTCACCCGCAACCCGCGCCTGCTGAAGGCCGACGCGAAGACCGCGACCCTGCTCGCCGAGGGCAAGGCCGTGCGGACGGACAACCCTGCCGACGGCAGCGAGCTCGCCATCGTCCGCCTGGACACGAAGCGCGATTACGAGAAGGCCGTCGCCGCCGCGCAGGCCGTGCAGGCCGAGTGGGCGATGTGCCCCGCGCCCAAGCGCGGCGAGATCGTCCGCCTGATCGGCGAGGAATTCCGCGCGCGCAAGGA
>CANHFL010000247.1 GCA_947459855.1 Planctomycetaceae bacterium
CTCATGAAGAACCCGTCGGAAAGCCACGCGCGGAACCACCACACCAGCAGCCGCGCGAGCGCGATGCCCAGCGGCAGGCCCGCCAGCGCAGCCGCCGCGCACAGCGCCGTGCCGGCCCACACCTGGCTCATGAAGACCTGCCCGCGGCTGGCGCCCACGCAGCGCGCGATCGCCAGCTCGCGCTGCTGCTCGGCCACCGCGGTGGTCATGCCGGTGCCCACGATGAAGGCGCAGCTCATGAACGCGATCGCGCTGATCAGGACGAAGCCCAGCCGCATCGCGCCCACCTGCCGGTCGAAGCCGCTGGTGTAGAGCTCGCTGGGCTCGAGCGAGAGCGGCTCCTCGAACGCCGGCGCGTGCTCGGCCACCCACGCGCGCACGTCGGTGCCGGGGCGCAGCGCCACCAGCACGGTGTGCACGTCGTCGCTGCCGTTCGCGTCGACCAGCGTCGTGCGGTCGACGATCACGTACGCCCGCTGCAGCGCGCCCAGCGTGGCGCGGTCGATGATGCCCACGACCTCCAGCGGGATCGCCGGCCCGAACCGCTGCACCTCGAGCCGCGCGCCGACGCCCACGTCCAGCGCCTTCGCGGTCATGGGGTCGATCGCGATCTCGCCGGCGCGCTCGGGCACGCGGCCCTCGCGCATGTCGGTCTTGCGGAAGCGCGCGTCGCCGCCCGAATCCAGGCCGCGCGCCTGTGCGACGATGCGCCGGGGCCGCCCATCCGCGCCGGCCGCGTGGTCGGCCCGCACCAGGCTCAGCGATCCGCCCAGGCTGGTCGCCATGGCATCGACCCCGGGCAGCGCGCGCACGCGCTCGGCCTCGGCCCCCGGGAACGACGCGCCGAAGCGGTTCACCAGGCGCGCGTCGGCCGCGCCCATCGCGCGGCGGATCGAAGCCTCTGCGTTCCCGCGCGCGCTCTCCAGCCCGCACGCGACCGCCGTCACGAGCGCGCTCGCGACCAGCACCGCCGCGGCCAGGAGCGCGGTCCTACCGCGCCGCGCGGCCAAGCTCTGAAGCGCGAACCACCAGGTCGCTCGCATGCATGCCTCGCGTCTCGAAGGAGCCCGCGACGACGCCGTCGCGGATCACGAACACCGTGCGGCAGTGCGCCGCCGCGGCCGGCTCGTGCGTCACCATCAGCACGGCGATGTTGCGTTCGGTTGCCAGCCGGTCGAGCATCTTCCACAGCCGCTCCGCGTTCGCGCTGTCCAGCGCGCCCGTCGGCTCGTCGGCGAAGACCACGCTCGGCTCGAAGAGCAGCGCACGCGCGATCGCCACGCGCTGCTGCTCGCCGCCCGAGAGGGCCTCCGGCCGGTGGTCCATGCGGTCCTCCAGGCCCAGCGAGGCCAGCAGCCCGCGCGCGCGGTCGGCCAGAGCCGCGCGCGGCATGCCGTCCAGGACGCCCGGCAGCATCACGTTGTCCAGCGCGCTCAGCGTGGGAAGCAGGTTGTACTGCTGGAAGACCACGCCGATCCTGCGCCGCCGGAACAGCGTCAGCGCGTGCTCGTCCATGCGGTCGATGCGCTCGCCGCCGACCTCGATCTCGCCCGCATCGGCCCGGTCCAGGCCCGCCAGCAGGTAGAGCAGCGTGCTCTTGCCGCTGCCCGAGGCGCCCATGATGGCGTAGAAGCCCGGCCGCTCGACCACCAGGTCCGCGCCGCGCAGCGCCTCGACCGGCCGGTCGCCGGTGCGGTACGTCTTGCGCACGCCCTGCGCGCGCACGATCGCCCCGGGGCGCGTCCCCGCCGTGGCTCCCCCCGGCAGGGCCGTGGGCTCAGTGGGCATTCTTGGCGTCGTAGGTCTTCGCGTCCATCAGGCCCGCGAGCCTGGACACGTCGCAGCCCTGCAGCTTGACCAGCCAGCCCTTGCCGTACGGGTCGCTGTTCAGGAGCGAGGGGTCCTTGGCGGCCGCGTCGTTGACGGCGCAGATGGTGCCGGCGAACGGCGAGTAGATCTCGCTGCTGGTCTTCACGCTCTCGACCTCGCCGACCACGCCGCCGTCGGTCACCTTGGTGCCGGACGGCTTCATCTCGCAGAAGGTGATGTCCGTCAGCGCGTCGGCCGCGTGCTGGGTGATGCCCATGGTCACGGTGCCGTCGGCCTCCTGGCGGAACCATTCGTGCGTCTCGCTGAAGCGGCAGTCGGTGGGGGTCGGCATTGGGTCGGTCCTTCCTGGGGGTTCGTTCGTCCGCGCGGATCCTCCGCGGGGGAGCGGGATCATAGCCGGGAGGCCCGCGGTTAGACTGCCCTTGTCGTGATGCAGCTCATCGTCACATCCCGGTCGCTCCAGCACGTGAAGCGCGCCAAGCAGGGCCCGCTCACGCCGATCGAGATGCCGGACTTCGTGGCCGCGGAACTGGGGCTGAAGGGCCTCTCGTTCAACTCCGGCGCGCTGCGCGGCCTGAGCATCACGCAGCTCGAGGCGATCCGCGACCGCGCCGACCGCGCCCGCTGCCCCGTGCTCTCGGTGACGCAGGACAACGCCCTCGACTTCGTCGCCGACCCTCCGGCCGCGATCGACCGCGTCACGAAGCTCGGCCTGGCCGCCAGCAAGATCGGCGCGCCTGCCGTCGCCGTCGAGGTCGCCGACTTCCCTGCCGACATGGCCGAGCGCGCCGCCGCGAACGTCAAGCGCGCGCTCGTCGCCATCGAGCGCTTCGACGCCCACCTGCTGCTGCGCCCTGGCGAGGGCTTCCTGTCCGACGCGCAGCGCATCGCCGACTTCATCAAGCGGATCGGCGGCTTCCGCATCGGAAGCATGCCCAGCTTCGAGCGCGCCGCGGCCAGCGGCGACGTGCTGGGCGCGCTGCGCAAGCTGGCCCCGTACGCGCAGGCGCTGGAGGCCAGCGTGAAGTCGCTGCCCAAGTCCGGCGCGCACACCGCGTGGCCGCTCGCGGAGTGCCTCGAGGCCGTGATCGGCGTGGGCTACGAGAATCCCGTCGCCATCGACTACCTGGGCAAGGTCGATCCCGTCGGTGCGATCGAGCGCGCCCGCGACATCTTCCTTGGCCTCATCGACGCCGAGGAGCCCGTGTGAGCGGGCGGGACGGGGTCATCGTCACGATCGACGGACCCGCGGGCACGGGGAAGAGCACGGTCGCCATCCTGCTGGCCGAGCGCCTGGGGCTCGAGATGCTGGACACCGGCGCGATGTACCGCGCCGCCGCGGTCGTCGCGCTGGACGAGGGAGTGCCCGCCGACGACGGCCCGGCGCTCGCCGCGCGCATCGCCGAGGAGGGCCTGGTTTTCGACTGGTCCGTGCGCCCGCCGCGCGTCCTCTTGGGCGGCCGCGACCTGACCGAGCGCGTCCGCGACGCCGACGTCAACCGCGCGGTCAGCGTGGTGGCGCGCCAGGCCGCGCTGCGTGCCGCGATGGTCGACGCGCAGCGCGCGATCGGCCGCTCGCACCCGCGCCTGGTGACCGAGGGCCGCGACCAGGGCTCCGTCGTGTTCCCCGCCGCGGCCGTGCGCTTCTACC
>CANHFL010000248.1 GCA_947459855.1 Planctomycetaceae bacterium
GCTCTTCGACCTGGCACGGCCCACGCTCGCGATCTTCGGCGAGAAGGACTTCCAGCAGCTGCGCGTGCTGGCCGACATGGTCACCGAGTCCGCCGGGCGCTGGGGCGCGCTGCGCGTCGAGCCCGGCGCGACCGTGCGCGAGCCGGATGGCCTGGCCATGAGCAGCCGAAACCGCTACATGCGTCCCGAGCAGCGCGACCAGGCGCTGGGACTGGTCCGGGCCCTGCAGGTGGCCGCCAGCGCGCAGCACCCCGCCACGGCCGAACGCCTGATGCGCCAGACGCTCGAGGATCATGGCCTGCAGGTCGAGTATGCGGTCGTCCGCGACGCCCTGACGCTGCTGCCGGTCACCGGATTCGAACGGCCCACGCGGGCCGTCATCGCGGCCCGGCTGGACACGGTGCGCCTGATCGACAACATGGCCATGCCGATCTGCCGCTGAGGTCGATCACCGCCGCCCGGAACACCGGGGGAACCGAACGCCCCCACCGCTACCATGCGGCCATGGCACGCCGCTTCCCGCTGACCGTGACCCTGCTCGCCCTGGCCCTCGGCGCCCCCGTGCTGGCCCGCCAGGACGCCCCCGCCGCGCCGAAGGGCGAGAGTGCGCCCGAGGCCAAGATGTACGAGCGGATGGACAAGGAGGACCGCGACGCGCTTGCGGCCAACCTGGGCTACGGCCTGCCCGCGATGCCCGCCGGCCTGCAGTGGCTGGGCGGCGAGGCCTGGGACCGCGACGCGTTCCGCGACAAGGTGACCGTCATCGTCGCGCTGGGCCCGAAGGCGGGCTCGCGCGCCACGCTCGACAAGATCAGGAAGTCGCTGCCCGACGGCGTCACGCTGCTGGGCCTGCAGACGCCGGACGGGGCCGAAAAGGCCAAGGCCACCTACGCGAAGGACCCGCCGTGCACGGTCGTGGTCGACATCGACGGCGAGTGGTGCGACGCGCTGGGCGTCTTCCAGCGCGCGGCGAACATCGTGGTCGACAAGTCGGGCACCATCAAGTACGTGGGGCTGAGCGACATCGGCCTGCGGTCGAAGCTCCCCGGCCTGGTGGCCGAGGAGTTCGACGCATCGGTGCTGCCGCGCGAGAAGCCCGCCGCGAAGGACGCCGCGCCCGCCGAGAAGAAGGTCGAGTGGCCCGAGTTCCTGGCGCCCGTCGGCAGCGCCGCCGACCAGCGCGGCAAGCCGATCCCCGGGTTCGTGGTGGACGCCTGGATCACCAAGCAGCCGACCCCGGGCAACCGCCTGGTGGCCGTCGACTTCTGGGCCACGTGGTGCGGCCCGTGCAAGGCCGCCATTCCCCACGTGAACGAGCTGAACCAGAAGTACGGTGCCGACATCCTGTTCGTCGGCGTCAGCGACGAGAAGCAGTCGGACTTCACCAACGGCCTGAAGAAGTCGAACCTCAAGCCCGCCAGCTTCACGTACGCGCTGGCGCTCGACCCGAAGAAGCGGCTCAGCAACTTCTTCCAGATCAAGGGCATCCCGCACATGGCGATCTTCTCGCCGGACGGAATCGTCCGCTGGCAGGGCCACCCGATGAGCCTGACCGACGGCGACCTGGAAAGGCTGGTCACCGCCAACCGCGCCAACTCGAAGCCCGCCGCGGCGGCCAAGCCGCGCAGCTGGGCCGCCGTCAAGGCCGCCAAGGATCAGAAGTCGCGGTGAACGATCGCCACGGCCGCGGCGTCCAGCGCGTCGCGCGCCGGGCCCGCCGGGACGTGCGCCAGCTCTCGGCGCGATTCGGCAACGATGCCCTCTGCACGCGCGCGCGCCTCGGCGATGGCGCCGCTCGCGTGCAGCATCCCGATCAGCGCCGCGCCATCGCGTGAGCGGATCGCCTCGATGGCGGCCGCGCGGTCCGCGCCGCCCGCACGCGCCAGGTGCACGATCATCGGCAGCGTCAGCTTGCCCTTCTCGATGTCGCGGCCCAGGCTCTTGCCGACGACCTCCTCGCGGCCTTCGAGGTCCAGCAGGTCGTCCTGGATCTGGAACGCCACGCCCAGTCCCTCGCCGAAGCGACCGAGCGCGTCGATCGTGGCCTCGGGCGCGCCGGAGAGCCGCGCGCCCATCTCGCAGCACGCGCCGATCAGCACCGCGGTCTTGCGGCGCACGATCTCGAAGTAGGTCCGCTCGTCCAGGCTCAGGTCCTCGCGGTGGTGCAGCTGGACCAGTTCGCCCTCGCAGAGGGTGTTCGTGACCTCGCCCAGGCGCAGGTTCAGCGCGGGGTCGCCGGCCTGGCTGCACAGGTGGAACGCGTTGGAGATCAGGTAGTCGCCCAGCATCACGGCGACCTCGTTGCCGCGCAGGTGGTTAACGGTGTGCCCCTTGCGGCGGATCTCGGCCTCGTCCAGCACGTCGTCGTGCACCAGCGTGGCCATGTGGATCATCTCGCACGTGGCGGCGACAAGCACGTGCTTCGGCCCCACGGCGCCGCAGGCCATCCCGCTCAGGAAGACCATCGTCGGGCGCAGCATCTTGCCGCGGTAGCGCTCCACGTGCCGGCACAGGACGTTGACCGGCGGCAGGTCGCTCGCCAGCTGGCGCTCGAACGCGGCGCCCACGGCGGCGTGGTGCGCGGCCAGGGCCTCGGCGATCGAGCGGTCCTGTTCGGTGAAGGGAAGCATCGGGGACGCGAAGTGTAGGCCGGGTGCGCGTGCGCCCGGCGCGGCGTCAGCGGCCCTTGGCGCGGCGCGGCTTCCGCGCCTTCGGCTCGGCGGGCCGCTCGGCCACCACGTACGCGATCCAGCCGGCGCACGCCTCGCCGACCTTCGCCTTGCGGAAGACGCCGTTGCCCCCGCCGGTGCGGTGGTCGGTGCCTTCCCAGTAGACGCAGGGCTTCACGAAGCCGGCGTCGACGAGCGCTTCCTGGATCTCGGGCAGCGTCCACAGGCGCCAGTCGTAGGTGAACGCCTTGCGCATCCACGTGCCGTCGGGGAACTCGAAGTGGATGTGGTTCAGCACCTCGCCCGTGATCGGGTTGTACTTCGCGGTGTCCCAGTGGTACGTGTAGCCGTCCAGGTTGCGCTCCTCGCTCTGGACGCTGAAGCTGTCGTGGCCGCCGTAGGCGTCCATCACGATGATGCCGCCCGGCGCCACGTTCTTCAGGGCGGCGCGCAGGTACTCGACCAGCGCCGGGCGCGTCTTGAAGATGTAGTAGCTGAAGTTCATCGCGCTCAGGACGTCCACGGGCGTCGTGCCGGCCTGGCGAACGTCGCCCTCCACCCACTGCATGCGCTTGCGCTGCGCGGGCGTCAGCCGCAGCCCGTGGCGCTGCATGCCCCACTCCAGCGTCCGGCGGCAGAGGTCGACGCCCACGGCCCAGTTGGCCGCCCGGCGCGCCACGAAGGTGCAGCTCGAGTACGCGGTGCCGCAGAAGTCCTCGCGCATGGTGCGCGGCAGGCGGCCGTGGCGCTCCTTGAAGGCGCGGTCCACGAAGTCGATCTCGCTGTTCGGCTCC
>CANHFL010000249.1 GCA_947459855.1 Planctomycetaceae bacterium
GATCCCCAGGCCGTTGAGCAGCAGGTACATCGCCGCGCCGGCGGTGCCGCACAGCAGGTAGAAGGCGAGGAATCGCTTGCGGCCCAGGTACTGCTCGACCCATCCCCCGAAGAAGAAGAGGGTGAGCATGTTGAACAGCAGGTGGTTCAGGTTCGCGTGCAGGAACTGGAACGTGATGAACCGCCAGACCTCGAGCCCGCCCCAGCCGAGCACGGGATCGTTCGCGGTGATCGCCTTCGACGTCGAGAAGTAGCCCACGCGCGCGATCGGGCGCTCCAGGCGATACTCGGCCTGCGCGACAAGCCGCCCGCCGAGGAACACGCCGCCCTCGGCCAGGCCGTATCCGATCGCCGTCGGCTTGGCGAAGGTGAAGTCGTCGCGGCGCACGCGCGCGATCTCGGACCGGTCGACGCCGGGGGCGAGTTCCGTGCGGACGATCTCGGACTGCGGGGGCAGGAACCCGTCGACGACGAACACCGCGGCGCACAGCACGATGATCCAGGTGGTGATCGACCAGCCGGAGGCGCGACCGATGCCCGCGAAGCGGGTGCGTTCGGGGCGGGCGTAATCGCGGTCGTGGATTCCCATGGGAACGAAGCACGATATCGGAACGCCCGCGCGATGGGTGGTGTCAGGGCGGGGACCCGCGACGGCGTGCCGCGGTGGCCGCCTCGAGCGTGGCGCGCTCGGAGGCCGTCAGGCTGCCGCGCCCTTCGCGGCCGAGCTTCTCGAGGATCCGGTCGAGCTCCTGCTCGGCCGCGGCGGCACGCTCGCGCTCGCGTCGGCGGGCCTCCTCGGCCTGGCGCGCCAGCTGCTCCAGCTCGACGTCCTCGCGGGCTCGTTCGGCGTGCGCGCCCCACGGGCCCTGCTCGGCGGCGATCGCGTCCCCCTGCTTGATCCGCCACAGTTCGAACGCCGCATATCCGGCGCAGGCGATCGCGACGGTCAGGAGCATCGGCAGGTCGCGCACCACCGCAAGCAGTCCAACGACGCCGGCCGCGACCAGCGTGACCGTGGCGCCCCGGCGCGGAGCCTCGGCCTCGCCGTGTCGCCGAAGGATGAACGCCTGCACCACGCGCCCGCCGTCCAGGGGCAGCATCGGCAGGAGCACCAGCGCGGTGAGCTGCGTGTTGGTCCAGTGGGCGATCCAGAGCGTCTCGATCCACCACGGGTGCGGGTTGCTGAGCCACGCGGCGGACGTCGGATCGACCACCAGGCTGTCGCGCCATTGGCCCGTGGCGAGTGCCAGTCCGGTGCCGAGCGCCGCAAGCAGGACCATCGATCCGGCGATGCCCGCGACGGCCGCGTTGAGCGCGGATCGCCAGCCGGGGGCAGGCTCGACGCCCTCGAGGCTGCCGAGCGGCCAGAGCACGACGTCGTCGGCTGAGCCGCCTGCGGCGCGCACGACCAGCGAGCGCACGAGCTCGCGCACGAGGACCAGCGCCAGGAGCGCCCCGGTCGCGGTCGCGACCACGCCCAGCCCCAGGCCGCTGCCGCCCGGACCGAGCGCGGCACGCAGCACGACGACCAACGCGTACACGACGAAGCTGAAGTGCAGCCTGAACCGCGTGCCCGCGATGCGGCACAGCGGGAACGACCACGCCAGCGGGTTCGGCGGGCCAGGGTCGGCGCGCTCCCAGGTCATGCGGGGCGCGCCCTCCGCCAGAGCTGCC
This sequence comes from Planctomycetaceae bacterium, assembly GCA_947459855.1. Taxonomy (GTDB): domain Bacteria; phylum Planctomycetota; class Phycisphaerae; order Phycisphaerales; family SM1A02; genus UBA966. The sequence continues at coordinate 1,674 of CANHFL010000249.1, forward strand.
ACTGCGCGAACGCCGCGATCGTCTTGCCGTCGACCAGCGTGCCGTCCGCGATGAGGGCCTCGACCTCCGGAACGGTGCGCACCACGACCTCGATGCGCTCGCCGACCTCGAGCCGGCGCGGCACCGGCCGGAGGCCCCGAGCTTCGAAGACGTGCATGCGCTCGTCGGCGAATCCCGGGCTGGTGTAGAAGGTGCCCACGCCACGCACGTGCTCCGCGGCGTAGCCGGTTTCCTCTTCCAGCTCACGTGCGGCAGCCCGCGCGGGGTCCTCGCCGCGCTCCAGCTTGCCCGCGCAGAATTCGTCCAGCCATCCGGCGACCGAGAGCCGCCAGTTGCGGATCATCACCAGCCGGCCGTCGCCGGTGACGGGGATGACCGTGACGGCACCCGGGTGCCGCACGATGTCGCGGACCAGCTCACGTCCCGCCTCGTCGCGGTAGCGGAGGCGCTCGACCGCAAAGACGTGCCCGTGGTGGATCGGCTCGTGGCCGTAGGGCACGTGGTGGTCGCGCGCAGGCTGTTCCGGGGCTGTCATCGCCCCGATGGTACGGACGGACAGGATCCCGGTTGCCGCGGAGGGTCCTTCCCGGCGATGATGCGCCGATGGCCACCGCCGCCGATGCCCCCCTGCACCTGGAGATGGACGGCATCGAGAAGTCCCTGCGGGGCACCTCCGTGCTGCGGGGAGCGGAGCTGCACGTCCGCCGCGGCACCACTGCGGTGGTGCTCGGGCCTTCCGGCGCCGGCAAGAGCGTGCTGCTCCGGCATGCCGTGGGCCTGCTTCGCCCGGACGCAGGCACGGTGCGCCTGGACGGCCGCCGGATCGATGACCTGCCCGAGCGGGAACTGAACGCGGTCCGCCTCCGCATCGGGGTCGTCTTCCAGGGCGCGGCGCTCTTCGACTCGATGGACGTTGCGGCGAACGTGGCCTTCCCCCTCGAGGCGATCGGCATCGGGCCCGGGAGCGAGCGCGACGACCGGGTGCACCGCGCGCTGCGCACCGTCGGGCTGGCCGATCGCGGCGCGGCGATGCCGGTCGAGCTCTCCGGCGGCCAGCGCAAGCGCGTGGCGATCGCGCGTGCGATCGTGCTGGAGCCGGAGATCGTCTTCTACGACGAACCGACGACCGGGCTGGACCCGCCGCGCGCGGACCTGGTGAACCGGTTGATCGTGCGCTTGCGCGACGAGCGCGGCGTCACGGGTATCGTGGTCACCCACGACCTGGCCAGCGCATTCGCGGTGGCCGACCGCATGACCATGCTGACCGACGGACGCACCATCTTCGCCGGGACGCCCGACGAACTGCGGCACGCCCCCGACCCGCGGGTGCAGGCCTTCCTGCACGCGCAGGCGACGCCCGAGGAACTGGACGCGATCCGCGGGGAGCGCACGCCGTGAGCACCACGCAGCGAGGCCGCGACTTCGCGTTGGGCCTGACCGCGATCGGGGCGATCGGCGGCATGGCGGCGCTGCTGCTGGCGTTCGGCAAGCTCCAGCCGATCCTGGCGCGGCCGTTCACGGTGGTGGTCGAGACGAACACCGCGGCTGGCATCCGCGCGGGTGGCCTCGTCACGCTGCACGGCGTGCCCGTCGGCCAGGTGCACCGCGTGCTGGTCGACCCGGCATGGGATCCGCCGGTGCACATCGAGCTCGGCATCGATCGCGATGCGAAGGTGCCGGCGGCGGTGCAGGCCGCGCTCTCCGAGTCGCTGATCGGCGGCGGCAACGGCGTCGACCTCACGCTGCCGGCCGGCGCGCACGCAGGCGACCTGCTGGCCGCGAAGGACC
>CANHFL010000250.1 GCA_947459855.1 Planctomycetaceae bacterium
CCAAGGTGGTCACGATCGGGCTGCGGCCGTTCACGCTGATCGGCGCCACCACGCGCGCCGGCCTGCTGACCCAGGCGCTGCGCACGCGCTTCGGCATCAGCCACAACCTGGGCTTCTACCCCGTCGAGGACGTGGTCGCGATCGTCGACCGCGCGGCGGGGCTGCTGAAGATGCCCGTGCTCTCCGACGACACGCTGCTGGCGATCGCGCGCCGCAGCCGCGGAACGCCGCGCGTGGCGCTGCGGCTCCTGCGCCGCGTGCGCGACTTCGGGCTGGTCCGCGCGAAGGGCCGCTTCGACACCGCCTGCGTCGACGGCGCGCTGCAGCTGGAAGGCGTGGACGCGCTGGGCCTGGACGACCTGGACCGCCGCTACCTGCGCACGCTGGCCACCACCTACCAGGGCGGCCCCGCCGGCCTGGAGGCGATCGCCGCCACGCTGGGCGAGGACGCGCTGACGCTGGAGGACGTGGTCGAGCCCTACCTGCTGCAGGTCGGCTTCCTGGCCCGCACGCGCCAGGGCCGGCGCCTGACCGCGGCCGCGTTCCGCCACCTGGGCATCGAGCCGCCCGCCGCGGCGCAGGACCCCTCGCTCTACGCATGATTCCTCCTGCCGTGGGCCCGGGACGATCCCCGCCCGCCCCACCGTGCGTCAGCGGTTGATCGGCAGCGAGCTGAACGCTCCCGGCTGCGGTCCCGTGTCGCCGCCGAAGCGGACGTTGATGCCGCCGAAGTACTGGTCCTGGATCGCGTCGTACCCGAAGGTGCCCAGCAGGGTGAAGTCCGGCGTCTCGCGCTGCAGGTTCAGCGTGAACAGGCGGAAGTCGTTCTCCTTCAGGTCCCACGTCGGCACGAACGAGACGTGGTACGCCTTGCCCACCTGGTAGTCGACGCCGGACGCGAGCAGCGCGTCGGACAGGTAGATCGACTCGGGCGAGAAGTTGTTGATCGAGCGGTACTCGACGAACGTGCTGACGTCCGGCGAGTGCTGCATCGTCGCGCCGACCGAGCCGCGCGACGCCTGGTCGAGGCCGAACGCCCCCGCGCCCCCTTCGGGCAGGTCGCTGTCCAGCAGGTAGACCAGGCTGCCCTGCAGCGTCAGCGAGCTGCTGGCCGCGACCTTCAGCGACGTGTAGGCGTTGCGGCCCCACTGGCTCAGCTCGGGACGCCAGTTGAAGTACTGCGGGAAGGGGCTCTGCTTGTAGCGCGCGCCGTCGGTGTAGTCGCGCGCCAGGTTGTCGTCGGCGTTCCACATCACGCCGACGTCCCAGGTCACCCAGTCGACCGACTGCCAGTTGCCGGCGCCGCCGCGCATGGTCTGCAGCTTGTGGCGCATGCCCAGCTGCACGGCCTGGTTGGCGGTGGCGCCTTCCAGCTCCTGGTCGTAGACGGCGTAGGCAAGGTTCGGCGTGCTGTTCCACCCCACGAACGTGTTCATGTAAGGCGTGAACACGTGGCGCAGGCGGTGCACGTCCAGCGCCGCGATGTCGACCGTGTCGTGGTCCGCCACGATGTCGGCGCTGGTGCGGAACCCGGTCGAGAGCATGAAGCGGATCGAGTCGGCCGACGCGTCGTAGGACTGCTGGTCGCCGGTGATGTAGCCGTAGACGTTCCCGGCGGCGAACGGCGCGAACTTCCAGCCTCCCTCACCCCACTGCATCGCCAGCTCCTGGCGCGTGTAGAGGCGGGTCGCCGTGTCCTCGTTGTAGCCGTCCGCGGCGTACAGCGCACCCAGGTTCGTGTCGCGATTGAACGCGCCGCCCGGACGCAGCCACTGGAACGCGTTGTCCAGCACGCCGGTGGTGTTCTCGGAGCCCTGTCCGAGCCGCAGCGCCATCGCGGATGCCGAGTACTCCTGCTGCCAGGTCAGCGTGTCGCCGAAGAGCGAGTCGCCCCAGCGCTTGTATGCGAACTCGGGGTACTTCTCCACCTGGTACGGCCGCGCCGCCAGCTGCGACGAGTTGGTGATCACCGCGTTCGTCGGCGCGGCAATCAGCAGCGAGGCCTCGCTGCGGTCGTCGCCGTTCACCAGGTATCCGCTGGTCTCCTTCTGGAACTGCGTCGCGAACTCGCGCTGGCGCCAGACCTGCATGAAGCTCTCGTCGCTGACGTACGAGCCCTGCAGCTGCAGCTTGGCGGTGTCGGTGAACTTCATCGTGTCGTCGGCGGCCGCGATGCCGCGGAACGAGAGCGGCGAGCGCAGCGTCTCGCCGGCCGACGTCTGCTCGACGTTGCCGAAGTCGTAGATCCCCAGCAGGTCGACGTTGGCGCCCCACGCCGTGCCGCGCAGGCCGCCGCCCACGCCGTTGTTGGTGAAGCTGTTCGCGGTGAGCACCAGGTCGGTGTCCTCCGGCGCCTTCATGCCCAGCAGGCCGAAGGGATCGAAGCGCGCCTCGATCTGCGCGCCGGTGAAGCCGTTGTAGCCGAGGTTCGCGCCGCGGAACGGCAGTTTCTCGGTGCCGTCGCCCTCGAAGCCCGGCACCCAGAAGAACGGCGTGCCGCCGGCGCGGATGGTCAGGTTGTCGCCGCGCACCAGCGTGCCGACGCCGCTGAAGGTCGAGCCGCCGGCGCCCGCCATGCCGAAGCCGCTGCCGTCGCCCGCGCCCGCGCCGGCCGCCACGCCTGGCGACGCCGGCGCCTCGTCCTGCCACGTGCGCGTGATGGTGGCGCGCTCCAGGCCGATCGAGAGGTGCGGCTCGAAGAACTCGCTGGTCGAGACGACCAGCTTGTCGGCCTGCCACTCGTCCTGCGAGTACTGCCGCAGCTCCTTCGCGCGCGCGACGACCGGCATGCCCTTGCGGTCCTGCGTCCGCAGCACGCCCTCGACCAGCGTCGCGCGGTTCAGCTGCAGGTCGTAGTACGCGCGCTTGGCGCGCACCGTGTACTGGAAGTCCGTCGCGTCGACGTCGCCCTCCAGGTAGATGCCCGCGACGGAAGATGCGTCGATCTCGGTGGTGCCCTTGCGCAGCTTCTCCAGCGTGCCGGGCGCCAGGAACACCACGGCGCGCTCGGCGTGCAGCTGCAGGGCGCGCGCGCTCTTGCCGGGCATGCGCGGCAGCAGGTCCAGGTTGGCGCCGCCGGTCAGCGTGACCGTGTCGGAGGGCGAATCGACCTCGACGCTGTCGGCCGCGAAGGCCAGGAACGTGTCGGGCGCCACGATCGGCGACTGCTTCGCGCGCACGGTCGCGTCACCGGGCTGCGGCGTCGGCGCGGCGATCGGCGCGGGCAGCGCCGGCAGCGCGCCGGGCACGGGCGCGGTGGTCGAGAGCGGCGCGGTGGCCTGGATGAGCGAGCCGCCCGCGCGGCCGGTCGAGGCGATCGAGCGCGCCTCGACCGCGGCGGCGACGCTCGGGTCGGCCGGCGCCAGCTCGCCCACCTTGATCGGCGGCGGCGGCGGCGGGAGCGGCGGACGCGTGACGTCGGGCTGCGTCTGCAGCGCCGGCGGGCGC
>CANHFL010000251.1 GCA_947459855.1 Planctomycetaceae bacterium
AGCCCACTACTAGTTTTCGAGACTAGCTCCTTCAACCGCTCGGACACCTCTCCGGGTGGTGCGGCACCGAACAGTATGCACGGCCCCCCTCCCGCGGTCAATGGCCCGGGGCCCCGGGGCGGCCACAAGGGCCGGAAACCCCCTCCCAGGCCGCACAGGCTCACCCCGTGGGGCGCTCGGGCGTCGGTTGGCCCGCAGTGCATGCGTCGCCATCGCAGCACGGCTGGATGTTGACGCCGCACGTCCGGCACTGCCCGTGGCCGTGCACCGCGACCACGCGCAGCGGATGCCCGCAGTTGGGGCACCGCGCCTCGGCGGGTCGTCCGTCGTGGCCTGCGCCGCCGGTCATGGCGCCCAGTTGCCCAAGAGGATGCCCAGGTCGGCGCCGTTCACGATGCCGTTGCGGTCCAGGTCCGAGCGAACGGCGTTGCTGCCGAACTCGCCCAGCATGATGCCGATGTCGGCGCCGTTCACCTTGCCGTCGCCGTTCAGGTCGCCGGCGCGCTCGCAGGCGTCGGCCGTTCCGTTGCCGCTGCCATCGACGCAGGTGGTGCCGGGGCCCTTCCACACGGCCCCCGCGGTGGCGGCGTCGGCCTGCGTCAGCGAAAGGCAGAAGCCGTTCGCGAAGCACGCCGCGCCGACGGGCGGCGGGCAGGTGACCGTGGCGCACGTGGTGTTGTCGCCCTTGTAGGTGCCGCCCGCGGCCGCGCAGGCCGAGGGGCTCATCGGGCCCTGGCAGGTGCCGTCCGGCATGCAGCAGGCGCCCTGCGGGTTGCAGTTGAAGGTGGCGCAGGCGCTGCCCGATGGGCCGGGCACCCCGCCCGCGGCCACGCACTGCGACGACGGCAGGTTCAGGCAGCCGCCCGTCGTCGGGAAGCAGCAGGCCACGGGCGCGCCGGTGTCGCAGAGGGACGTGGTGCACGCGATGCCGTCGCCGCGATAGGTGCCGCCGGCGGCCTGGCACTCGGCCAGCGTCTTCTGCGAGCAGTTGCCCGAGGCGCAGCAGGCGCCCGTCGGGGCGTTCTGGCAGCTGCCCAGAGGCGTCCACGTCAGGCGCATCACCCAGTCGCCGCTCGGGCGGCAGATGGCGGGGATCTGCGCGAAGGAAAGCCACCCGGCGCCGCAGCCGCCCGCGCCGCAGTTCACCATGTACAGCCAGTTGTCCGAAGGGGACTGCAGGCCGCCCACGTCGGTCGTGGGGAACGCGTTCATGTTCGAGGGCGGCGCCGTCAGGCACGGGTTCGACGTCTGCGCATGGTGCCGGTCGATGCGGTAGCCGAAGCTGATCGTGCGCGTGCCGTTGTCGTTCAGGTAGATCTGGTCCGGGTCCGAGGGATCGACCATGAACTGGATGTTCGTGCCGTTGGTCCCCGGCGCCATCACCAGGTGCGGCAGGATGGTGCCGTCGCTCGAGGCCGTGAACGCCAGCGTCCCGGTGTTCGGCTTGCCCTCCCAGAACATCACGGACCACCGCGTGGTGGTCTGCACGATCGTGCCGCTGGTGGCGAAGATCATCTCCGCCATGTCGATGCGAACGGGGAAGGCGCTGGCGGGCAGCGTGAAGCTGACGGCCGCGATCTCGGTCTCGGCGAAGCCGCCCTGCGCGATGTACTGGCCGCCTTCGAACGACGCGCTGGTGCGCGTCGACACGACCGGGTCGCACGTGCCGGCGGTGCCGCCCTCGGCCGTGCGGCCGCTGTGCCACACCACGCGCTGGGTGGCGACGCCGCCCGAGATGACGGGGAGCGGCTGGTCGCGCGCGCCTTCCTGCGCCAGCGCGGTGCCGGCAAGGGTCCCGGCGGCCAAGGCTGCCGCGGCGGCGGCACGGGCGAGCATGGAGGTACGCGGGCGGGTCTTCACGTGTGCGGCTCCTTGGGGGGCAACGGGGCCCCACAGGGTTCTACGGCAAGATCGCCCGGAAACCTGTCACGGCAAGTGAAAACCCGCCCGGAAGACCGGGCGGGTCGGGTGATTCAGGTACGTCCGCGGGGCGCTTGGCGCCCGGCAGGGTCACTTCCGGGCCGGAGCCTCAAGGCCGGAGGCCTCCCAGTCGATCGTGATCTTCTCCTGGACGATCTCGTCGATCACGACCTCGAAGTCGGTGCGGCCGTTGCGCTCGACCAGCGGGCGGGCGCCGTCGACCAGCTCGCCCAGGCGGCGCTGGATGAGGGCGGTCAGCTTGAAGCGGCCACCGAGCTTGTTGACGATTTCATCGCTCTTCAGGGCGTCGATCATGGGGTCCTCCGGGCTGGGGGGAAGCCGGACAGTATAGGCAAACCCGGCCGATCCCGCCAAGGTCCGAAAGTACCCTTCCAGCCATGGCCGGACGCCCCGACGCCCGATTCCCCGCTGCCCTGCGCGTCAAGAAGGGCCGGGACTTCGACCGTGCCTACGCCCTGCGGGAACGCCGGGACTTCGGCGCACTGGTGATCTACGGGGTGCCCAACGAGCTGCCGGTGGCCCGGCTGGGGCTGAGCGTCTCGCGCCGCGTCGGAGGCGCCGTGGTGCGCAACCGGTTCAAGCGGCTGCTGCGCGAGGCGTTCCGGCTGCACGTGCAGGGCGCCGCCGCGGGCCTGGACCTGGTGGTCGTCGTCCGCCCGCACGCGGAGCGCCCGCTGGCCGAGTATGCCGCGCGGTTGCAGGAGGCGGTCGATGCCTTCCGTGCGCGCGCCGCGAAGCGTGCAGCCGCCGCGCCGACCGCGGGCAACGCACCGGCGAGCGCGCCGGATCACGGCACGGGATCGTGACCGCACCCGCCCCAGGGATTGCAGCGCACGATGCGCCACGCGGCCATCGCGGTCCCGCGCAGCGCGCCGTGGCGCTCGTAGGCGCCGATCGCGAAGTTCGAGCACGAGGGTTCGAAGCGGCACCACCCGCGCGTGGCCCACGCCAGGCGCCTCTGGTAGAAGCGCACGCACGCGATGCACGCACGCGCCGCCGCGCCGGGGCGGGCGGCGACCGCCGGACCGCCGGGCGCCGGCGCCGGCTCAGGCATGCCGCACCGGGTTCCGCACGCGGCCGACGCCGCTGATCTCGACCTCGACGACGTCGCCGTCCTGCAGGAAGACCTTCGGCGAGCGGCCGAACCCGACGCCGGCCGGCGTGCCGGTCAGGATCACCGTGCCGGCCAGCAGCGTGGTGCCGCGCGAGAGCTCGGACACGATGCGCGCCACCGGGTGGATCATGAGGGAGGTCGAAGAGTCCTGCATGACCTGGCCGTTCAGGCGCGTCACGACGCGCAGGGCCTGCGGATCGGGCACCTGCGCGGCCGGCGCCACCGGCCCGATCGGGCAGAACGTGTCGAATCCCTTGCCGCGGCAGAACTGCCCCCCGCCGCCCTCGCGCTGCCACCAGCGGGCGCTGACGTCGTTCGCGGCGGCGTACCCGCCGACGAACGAGAGCGCGCGGTCCTCGGGGACGTCGCGGCA
>CANHFL010000252.1 GCA_947459855.1 Planctomycetaceae bacterium
CAGCGTCAGCGTGCCCACGCCGGCGCGCGCCAGCAGGTCGATCGCCGCGCACCCCAGGGCGCCGCAGCCCACGACCAGCGCGTGGCTGGCGCGGATGCGTGCCTGGCCCTCGGCGCCGATGCCGGGCAGGATCTGCTGGCGGTGGTAGCGCATGGGCACCACGGTACGCGGCACGCGCACGGCGCAAAAGCACGGACGCCCCGCGCAGGGCGGGGCGTCCGGTGGATTCGTGTCAGGCCGCGGGGCCGATCACCACGCGAAGTGCGCGAACGCCTTGTTGGCGTCGGCCATGCGGTGGGTGTTCTCGCGGGTCGTGACGGCCTTGCCTTCGCCCTTGGCGGCGTCCATGAGCTCCTTGGCCAGGCGCAGGTGCATCGGACGGCCGCGCTCCTCGCGGATGGCCTCGATGATCCAACGGAAGGTCAGGCTCTGCTGGCGGCGCTTGTTCAGCTGCATCGGCACCTGGTAGTTCGCGCCGCCGACGCGCTTGGAGCGCACCTCGACGGACGGGCGGACGTTCTCGCAGGCGCGCTGGAACAGCTCGATCGCGGTCTTCGGCAGCGCCTCGCTCTTCTCCTTGTCCAGGCGGGCCTGGATCTCGTCGAAGGCGCGGTAGACGACGCGGGTCGCCGGGCCCTTGTTGCCCTCGCGCATCAGGCAGTTGATGAACTTCGAGACGACCTTGTCCTGGTAGCGGGGGTCCGGCTTGAGCTGCGATTCGCTGGCGGTGAACTTCTTCGGCATTGGGATCTCCTTGGCGATGCCGGCATTCGCCGGTCTTCTTCACTCCGCCGCCGGGCAGGCGCCCGTGGATGGTGCGGCGGAATTACTCGCCTGTCATGTGCGATGCCGGGCGGGAACGTCCCGTCCGGCGAAGGTGCTTACTTCTTCTTGGCGGCCGCGGCGGCCTTCTTCTTGACGCCGTACTGCGAGCGGCCCTTCTTGCGGCCTTCGACGCCCAGGCAGTCCAGGGTGCCGCGGACGATGTGGTAGCGCACGCCCGGCAGGTCGCGCACACGGCCACCGCGCACGAGCACGATCGAGTGCTCCTGCAGGTTGTGGCCCTCGCCGCCGATGTAGGCGGTGACTTCCTTGCCGTTCGACAGGCGCACGCGCGCCACCTTGCGAAGCGCCGAGTTCGGCTTCTTCGGGGTGACGGTCTTGACCTGGAGGCACACGCCGCGCTTCTGCGGGCAGGCGTTCAGGTCCTTGACCTTGGACTTGGCGGCCGGCGAACGGCGGGGCTTGCGGACGAGCTGGTTGATCGTGGGCATAGGTGTCTGGGTCCCGTATGGGGGAAGCGGAAGACGATAGCCGAAAGCCCGCTCCCCCGCAACCGCGCCGGCCAATGACCGGAAACGCAAGACCCGTGATTTCAGGGGTTATGAGGCCCTGGCGCCGCGCCGCATCGCGTCGATCGCGGCCACGGCCATGCGGTCGCAGCGCTCGTTCTCGGGATGGGAGTTGTGGCCCCGGATCCAGGTGGCGCGCAACCGCACGCGCTGACGCTCGGCATCGAGCGCCTTCCACAGGTCCACGTTCGCCACCGGGCTCTTGTCGGCCTTGCGCCAGCCGCGGCGCTTCCAGCCGTCGATCCACTCGTTCAGGCCCTTCACGCAGTACTCGCTGTCGGTCGTGACCAGCACCGACGCCCCGTCGGGCACGTGCGCCAGGCCGCGGATCACGGCCAGCATCTCCATCTTGTTGTTGGTGGTGAGCGCGTCGGCGCCGCTTTCGGCGAGCTCCTGGATGCCCTCCCCACGAAGGATGAAGGCCCAGCCGCCCGGGCCGGGGTTGCCGGAACAGGCGCCATCGGTGAACAACTGGAAGCTGGAAAGCATGGAGGCGCAAGATTACCGGAATCCCTTCCCGATGACCGACCAATCACGCGCGATCCTTGCGTGTTCGCCGGGGTTCGGGTACCCTTGTCCCCCCTGCACTCCAGCGGCTCCAACCGGCGCCGCGGGGTGCGGAAACCAGAAGAGGTCCTCTCATGCTCCCAGCATTCCGCTCCTCCCCCGGCCGTACTCGCCGCCGTCGCGCCCACCACGCGATCAAGGCTGCGCACACCGTCAGCTGCCCCAACTGCGGCGCCAACAAGCGCCCGCACTGCGCGTGCTCGAGCTGCGGATACGTCCGCCCGGGCCTCCAGCTCAAGGTCACCCAGCCCGAGGCGTAAGCCTGGGGCGCACGGACGGGCCCAAACCACATGCGCATCGGCGTCGATGTGATGGGGGGCGATTACGCCCCCGACCAGATCCTGAAGGGGTGCGTGCAGTCCGTCCCGTTCCTCGAGGACGGTGACACGCTCGTTCTCTTCGGCGAAGAAGGCCTGATCCTCGAGACCCTCGAGGAGCGCGGCCTGAAGGGGCATCCACGCATCGAGATCGTCGGCACGACCGAGGTCATCGGCATGGATGACCCGCCGGTCGAGTCGATGAAGGCGAAGAAGAACTCCTCCATCGTGGTGATGAACCAGATGGCGTCGCCGCGGGCGCAGAACAAGCTGGACGTCGTGATCAGCGCCGGCAACACCGGCGCGTGCGTCGCCGCGAGCCAGTACTTCATGCGCCGCCTGCCGGGCGTGGTGCGCCCGGGCATCTGCGTCACGGTCCCCACCTTCAGCGGCCCGATCGTCCTGATCGACGTGGGCGCGAACATCGAGCCGAAGCCCAGCCACCTGGCGCAGTACGGCGTGATGGGCGACGTCTACGCGCGCGAGATCCTGGAGATCAAGAACCCGCGCGTCGCGCTGATGAACGTCGGCGGCGAGGAGCAGAAGGGCACCGACCTGATGCGCGAGGCGCGCGACCACCTGCGCCGCTTCGAGAACCTGAACTTCACGGGCTTCGTCGAGGGACGCGGCGTGTTCAACGGCGAGGCCGACGTGGTGATCACGGACGGCGTCGTGGGCAACGTCATGCTGAAGCTCGCCGAGGGCCTGTCCAGCGGCATCTTCAAGGCGCTCGCCCACGAGACGCTCGCCACCGACCCCGACCTGGTGATGCGGCTCGAGGGCGTCATCAAGAGCCTGTACGCCAAGTACGACTACCACGAGTACGGCGGCGCGCCGCTCCTCGGCGTGAACGGCGTCTCGCTGATCAGCCACGGCTCCAGCAAGGACCGCACCATCAAGAACGCAGTGCTGCGCGGCCGGGCCTTCGCGAACGCGAAGATCAACGAGAAGATCGTCGCGCGCCTTGCCACCGTCAAGATGGAGCAGGTCGAGGCATGACCGCGCCGTTCGGCCGCGGCGTGCGCATCGCTGGGACCGGCCGCGCCGTCCCCGAGCAGCGCCTCACCAACAAGGACCTCGAGAGGCTCGTCGAGACCAGCGACGAGTGGATCCAGCAGCGCACGGGCATCAAGGAGCGCCGCAAGGCCGCCGAGCACGAGACCGTGCTCTCGCTGGGACGCGACGCG
>CANHFL010000253.1 GCA_947459855.1 Planctomycetaceae bacterium
CGTCACGTCCAGCGCCGTCGTCGGCTCGTCGGCCAGCAGCAGCCGCGGGCGGCACGCCAGGGCCATCGCGATCATCACGCGCTGGCGCATTCCTCCCGAGAACTGGTGGGGGTACATGTCCAGCCGTTCCTCGGGCTTGCGGATCCCCACGTCCTTCATCGCCTGCACGGCGATGCGGCGCGCCTCGCCGGCGTCCACCTTCTGGTGCAGGAAGATCGCCTCCATCACCTGATCGCCGATGGTGTAGACGGGGTTCAGGCTGGTCATCGGCTCCTGGAAGATCATGGCGATCTTCCCGCCGCGCACCGAGAGCATCTCCTCCTCGGACATCGAGAGGATGTCCTTGCCCTCGAAGAGGATCGTGCCGCGGTCGAAGCGGCCCGGCGGGCGCGGGATGAGCTGCATCGTGCTCATCGCGGTGACGCTCTTGCCGCAGCCGGACTCGCCGACCACGGCCAAGGTCTGCTGCGGGAACACGGTCATGTGCACGCCGTTCACGGCCTGGATGCGCGGCCCGCCGGCCGAGTTGTCGAAGCTGACGGCGAGGTCCGCGACCTCGAGCACGGGCTTGGAGAGGTCGCTCATCAGTGGGCCGCCTTCCGGAGCTTGGGGTCGATCGCGTCGCGCATGGCCTCGCCCAGCATGTTGTAGCTGAGCACGCTGAGGAAGATCGCCACGCCGGGGAACACCGCCAGCCACCACACGAACGTGCCGGTGGCCGCGGTGGCGCTCGCCAGCAGCTTGCCCCACGATGCCTGCCCGTCCGGGCCAAGGCCCAGGAAGCTGAGCGTGGCCTCGATCGAGATGGCCGCGGCGATCGCGAAGCTGGCGTCCACCAGGACGGGCGTCACGCCGTTGGGCAGCATGTGGCGGAAGAGGATCGCGCGCAGCGGCAGGCCCGTGGCCTTGGCGGCCTGCACGAAGTCCTGGTTGCGCAGCTTCATGAACTCGGCGCGCGTGAAACGCGCCGCGCCGGTCCAGCTGAAGCAGCCGATGATCGCCATCATCACGTAGGTGTCGCGCGGCAGCACGCCGGCGGCCACGATCAGCAGGAACAGCACGGGCACCGCCATGAAGATCTCGACGATGCGGAAGAGGACCAGGTCAACCTTCCCGCCGAAGTACCCCATGATCGAACCCATCGTGACGCCGATCAGCACCGAGATGCCGGTCGAGACCAGGCCGATCGAGATCGAGAGGCGGCACGCCCAGAGCATCTGCGACAGCACGTCGCCGCCCAGCGCGTCGGTCCCCAGCAGCACCTTGCGCGCACCGAACGTGGTGCCCTTGAACTCGGCCGAGAGCGAGGGCACGTCCTCGACACGCGTGCCCGGGGCGATCGCGACCATGTCGCTGCGCGAGTACTGCGGCGACCACGGGACCAGCGTCCACGTGACCTCGCGGATCGCGCCGGAGGTCTCGTCTGCCTGGTAGCGCTCGAAGTTCACCAGCCCGGCCGGCCCGATGCCTGCGGCCAGCGCGCCGGCCAGGGCCCCCGCGCAGACGGACGCCGCCACGCGCGCACGCAGCGAGTCCACGGTCGGCACCCATGCCGCCGCCAGCGTCGCCAGCAGCGTCACCGCACCCGAGATCGCCCATGGGCCCGCATCGGAGCGCGCGAACGCCTTCAGCCAGCCGGCCCGGTCGGCGCCCGCCGCCCACGGCACGATCGAGCCGACCAGCACGACGATCGCGCCCGCCTGCAGGGCCGCGACGACCAGCATGCCCAGGCGCTGCGCACGCGTCAGCGAGCGGGGACCGAGGAACACCCACGGCACGCCGAGCAGCAGGGCGGCCAGCAGCAGCCAATCGGTGGGCGTCAGGCTGGCAAGCAGCGGCCACTCGCGGTGCACCGCGCCGTCCGACGCGACGCGCACCAGCGTCAGCGGGTGGGCGTTCGCGACCAGCGGCGCGAATACCGCGAAGAAGGCGATCACGCCGATCCAGCAGAGCCCCACCACCGCGCCGCGGCGCCGCAGCACGCGGTCCCAGGCGTCGGCCCAGAACCCCTTGGCGCGCACGGCGCCCACGCCGCGCATCACGTCGATGCCGGAGATCGCCTGCGGGACCTCGTTCGGGGGCGTTGCGTCAGTCATAGCTCACCCGCGGGTCGGCCAGCGCGTACAGCATGTCCGCCAGCAGCAGAGCCAGCATGTTCACGCACGCGATGAGGAAGGTGTCGGCCAGGATCAGCTCGCGGTCGCGCAGGTCGATCGCCTCGATGACCAGGCTGCCCATGCCGGGGATCGTGAAGATGCGCTCGATGACCACGCTGCCTGCCAGCATCGCCGGGAAGATGCCGACGAACATCGTGATCAGCGGCAGCAGGCTGTTGCGGAAGACGTGGCGCAGCACGACGTCGTTGCGCGGCACCCCCTTCGCCTTGGCGGTGCGCACGTAGTCCGCGTTGAAGTTGTCCAGCATCGACGCACGCGTCTGCTTCGAGAGCACCGCGAAGCTGCCGTAGACCAGGCACAGCACGGGCAGGCCGACGTGCCACAGCGTGTCCAGCAGGTAGCCGCGGTGCCACGTGCCGCCGTCGTCGGTGTAGGGCAGGAACGTGAACGCGTCGGCGCCGCTCTCGTGCAGCCCGCTCACGGGGAACCAGCCCAGGTACTGCTTGTTCGCCAGGAAGCCGATCGCGAACACGCCCGCGAGCACCGTGGGGATGGAGTACAGGGAGAGGTAGAGGACGCCGGTCAGCACGTCGAACCACCCGCCGCGCCGAACGCTGGCCAGTACGCCCGTGGGCACGGCCACCAGGTAGGAGATCGGGAACGCGATCAGGTTGATGAGGAGCGTGACGGGCAGCGCCGCCGCGATCAGGTCCCACACGGGGCGGTTCTTCGAGAAGGCGACGCCCAGGTCCGGCGTGTCCAGGCTGACCAGCGAGGGAAGCACGGGGATGCCGCTCGCGGGGTACGGCCGCGCGCGGAACGCGATCGTCGCGCGCTCCTGCGCCAGCCGCGCGGCGACGAACTTGGCGTGCATGTCGGCCGCGGCCTTCTCCAGCTTCGGCCAGGCGGCGTTCGCCCTGTCGAACGCCACGTCGCCGAAGTCGCGCGGGTCGGCGCCGCCCTTGGCGTTCAGGCGCTCCTTGAGCGGCGATCCCGCCGCGCGCGCGTAGTCGGCCAGCGCGTCCTTGAAGAGCCGCACCGAGCCGACGTACTCGCGGCGCGTGGCTTCCGCATCGCGCTGCAGCTTCTTGAACTGGGGAACGGCGTCCTCGCCCGCCGCGGGCACGAAGTCCACCGCGGGCACCGCGGGCACGGGGAACGCCGCGGCCATCGGAGGCGCGTCGATCGCCCGCGGCGCGGGGATGCGCTCGCCGCTTCCGTCGCGCAGGTCGCGCTCGCCGAACTTCACCGGCGAGATCCGCCCGAGCCACCGCACGTACTGCACGATCACGGGATCGTTCAGGC
>CANHFL010000254.1 GCA_947459855.1 Planctomycetaceae bacterium
GGGCGCGTTGTTGAGGCCGTTGGCGCCACGCAGCTCGACCTCGTCGTCCTGGCCGAAGGGCGTCAACGTGGTCAGCCGCGCGCCGGTGATCGGGTCGAGCAGCTGGCCGCCCTCGGCCATCGCCTTGAAGTACGTCAGCCGGTCGGCCTGGCGCGTCATCAGGTACCAGCCGCCGTAGCCCGCGCCGCCCGGCGCCGGCAGGCCATAGGCGTTGGTCGGGTCGAAGAGCGGCACCGGACGCGAGGCCTGCCCGGGCGCACCCTCCTGGATCACGCCCAGCAGCCGCAGGAAACTCGGCTGGTACGTGTCGTTGGCGGCCGCACCGGCAACCGCGGGCTGCGTGCGCAGGCCTTCCCACCGGTACGGGCTCCAGCCCATGTCGACGCCGCCGCTGGGCGCACCGCTCGTCGCCACCCCGGTCGCGTAGATGAGCCGGTCCTGGTTCGCCGGGGGCGCGAAGCCGGGAATGATCGTCCGGTTGCTGAACGACAGCCGGTACTCGGGATCGTTCTCGGGGGCGTTGAAGAAACCCACCGGCACGTCGCGCATGTTGTATGCACGCTGGAAGAAGGGCTGCGCGATGGTCGTGGTCTCGTCGACCGACTCGCGCCGGCTGACCAGCGCCAGGTCCGCGGGCGTCTGGCCGATGGTGTTCGTCTTCTCGAAGCGCGTCGCCACGTTGACGTTGAGCAGCGCGCTGTTGTCCATCACGCGCACCGCGACCAGCTGGCGCGTACTGCGGTCGCTGGATGCCGGGGCCAGGAACCAGAACGAGTCGGTCCAGCCGTCGCCGTCGGCGTCGGCCAGCGTGCGGCTGATCAGGTTCCGCGACTTCGGCGAACCCACCGCGTAGCCGCCGGCGGCGGGCAGCGCGTCCGCCGGGGTGTAGACCTTGAACTCGTCGGAGGGGTCGCCGAACGCAGCCAGCTGCAGGAAGTTGGGGAGCGCGTCGAAGCGGCGGTTGGCGTTCGCGGCGCCGCCCGCGTTCACGCCCAGGATCATCTGCGCATGCGGGGGCACGCCACCGAAGCCGGTGGTGCCCGCGTTGAACCAGTCGCGCACACGCGCCGACCACGCGTTCTGGTCAAGGACCAGGTAGCCCCGGGCATCCTTGGAGACGACGGCCGGCTCGCGCGGCGGCACGTACGGCAGCCACTGCTCGTAGGGCGTGCCCAGCGAGAGCTCGCCGTACGCGGTGCCGGGAAGTCCGGTCCAGGTCTTGGGCGTGCCCGTCGGGGAGCCGTCGTGCGTGCCCTCGATGTCGCTGATGTCCCAGCACACGCGGTAGCCGTTCTCGGCGCTGGCGATCCAGCTGAGGTGCGGCCAGTGGCTGAATCCGTAGCCCTCGGGCGAGAGGATCGGCAGGCCGTTGATGAGCGCCAGGTTCGACCAGTTGTTGGCGGGGTTGCCGGGCCCGACCTGTGCGCCGGGCGGCGCCGGCGCGACCACCGTGCCCGCCACGGTGAGCGACTGCACCGGGAACGGCGCGGTCCCGCCGCCGAACTGCCCCACCGTCAGCGCCCGCATCGGCTCGGTGGCGCTGAGCCAGCGCGAGTCGCCGAACCCGGGGTTGCCGACCGGGTTGCCCTCACCGGCCACGGGACCGTAGCGGGCAGGCCAGTTGGTGAACGGCGCGACGCTGAACGGGGCGTAGTTGTAGCCGTCCAGGAAGCCGTCGCCGCCGGCGACGCTGGCCAGCGTGACGTTCGAGAGCGAATCGAAGTAATCGACGCCGTAGCGGATCGCGAGCGGGTCCGCAGGCAGGCGCGGGTAGTCGCTGCGCGCCAGGTATTCGCCGAAGAGCGGCTGGCCCGCCAGGCCGGTCGCGCGGTTGGCGGCAACCTGCGCGTTCATGCTGGACGGGTCGATGCGCTTCACGAACAGCGAGTCCGCCACCTCCTGGGCCATCGCCGTGCCGATGGCCTCGACGCGGTCGGCGCGGGCCGCCGACTTCTGCTGCGCCGCGGCCTGCGCACGGCCCGACTGGGCACGCACCAGGAATGCGGTGGCAATGATCACCAGCAGCACCAGGATCGCGGTGACGAGCACGAGCGTGTTGCCGCGGGCGGCCGTGGGGCGGCGCGACGGGCGGGCGAAGGTGGGACGCATGGCGTGGGTCACGGGAATCCTTCCAGGGACGGTCACTGCTGCCGGCGCTTGGGCACGTTGAGCACGAACTGGAACTGGCGGCCGCGGTCCAGCACCAGGCGCGGGTCGTGCACGGTGCAGGTGACGCGGATCTGCGTCGGGAACGGCGTGAAATCCTCGCGAAGCGCGCGGATGCCGTCCGGCGTCACCAGGTACGCGTCGTCCTGGTTGAAGCCGAAGACCGCCGTGTAGATGCGGACGGGGACGTTGGTGCCGAAGGGCGCGGTGATCGGTGGGCAGAAGGTGTTCCCCTGCACGCCTTCGATCAGCTGCGCCACGCGGCGCATGTGCGAGTTCGTGGTGTTGATGCCGCCGCTGCCGTTCTGCTGGAAGGAGGGCATGGCGGACGGATCCTGGGCGAGCGTGACGCCCAGGCGATCCGCCGGCAGCGGGACGACCGCACCCGCGCCGCTGCCGTCGCCCGTGTCCGGGAAGCCGAACCACGGCTGCGTGCGCGCCAGGAGCGGCGGGCCGGACGCGTTGGGCGCCCAGTTGCCGCTGGCGCCCGGCTCGAAGCCGCGCATGGTGAAGAGGCCGCCGTAGGTGATCCCGTTGACGTTGGGGATCTGCAGCTGGTCGGTCGCCGTGAGCAGCGCTCCGGTCGAATCGAGCTGCTTGCCCGTGCCCGGCTCCCACGTCCAGTCGACCTGGAAGCTGCTGCAGTTCGTGAGGAGGACCGGCGACGTGAGGATCTCGCTGCGGCGGTCGCTGTTGGGCACCGCCTTCTCGGCGCGGGGCCAGCCGAGCAGGCCGAAGAACGGCGCCACCGCGGAGATCTGGCCGCTGGCCGGGGTGCCGAACGTGCCGCGCATGATGCGGTCCCGCTGGTTGCTGTAGTTGTTGACCGTGCCGCCGGCGAAGTTCGTGCCGACGATCGTCGTGCCGGACGGCCACGTGGGCGCGCTCGCTCCGGCCGGCCACGACGGAGGCACGTTGGTGTTCACGAGCGCCGAGAACGGCGTCGAGACCGACTCGATCGCCACGCCGTTCGGCGGACCCGGCGGCAGGTACGTCGGGTTCTGCAGCCGCAGCGTCGGCGCGATCGTGCGGCGGAGCTTGTCGAGGTCGCTGGCAGCCACGTCCACCCAACCGGCCTGGAGCATCGGGCTGGGGATGAGGTTGGAGCTGCCGGGCACCCAGTTGCGGTCGCGGAACTCCTGGTAGAGGCTGGTGGCATCCGACCCGCTGCCGCCCGTGCCCGACGTGTTGGACCGGTCACCGAAGAGGGAGGGCGCCGAGCTCGGCCCCTGGGTCTGCGCGAGCGTCA
>CANHFL010000255.1 GCA_947459855.1 Planctomycetaceae bacterium
AGGTCACGCTCGGCATCCAGACGTCCTGGCCCACCTACCGCGTGGTCAACGACCAGAAGTTCCCCGAAGTCCCCATCCGTCCCGGCGAGATCCAGCTGCTGCACCTGAGCGCGCAGTCGACCAACCTCTACTACTACGTCGACTTCGGCGGCGAGCCCTTCTGGGTGGTCGGCGTCGACGGCAACCCGACCACCGAGATGAAGAAGGTCACGCGCTGGGCGCTGCCGACCAGCGCCCGCGTCTCGGTGCTGGTGAAGTTCGACAAGCCCGGCCGCTACAAGCTGCACACCTCCGAGATCCGCACCGGCCCCGCCGGAGACGGCTACAGCGCGGAGAACCTGCTGACCATGGTCTGCGAGGGCGAGCCCGTGACGGATTCGCCGTCGCTGCCGATCGCGCCGCAGGGCCCCTGCCCGATCGAGGACCTGCGCAAGTCGAAGATCGACAAGGTCCGCACGATCGTCTTCCAGGAGACGGACGTCGACTTCCGCATCGACAACCGCGTGTTCGACGGCACGCGCATCGACCAGCTGGTGAAGTACGGCGACACCGAGCGCTGGATCATCCGCAACGCGACCGACGAGCTGCACGTCTTCCACATCCACCAGCTGGACTTCCAGATCGTGAAGGTCAACGGCAAGGAGGTGCCGTGGTGGGAGCACCGCGACAACTTCAGCATGCCGGTCCGCGGCGAGGTGGAGGTCATCATCCCCTTCACGCGGCCCTGCACGGTCGGCGACTTCGTCTTCCACTGCCACATCCTGTGCCACGAGGACGGCGGCATGATGCAGAAGGTGCGCGTCTACGACCCCTCGAAGCCGATGCCGCCCGTGCCGGCGTTCCCGGCGTGGAACGACCACCAGCCGCTGGCCGCAAAGGACCCGAACGCCGTGGGCGGCCCGTTCCGCCTGCATGACGGCACGGGCAAGGAAGTCTCGGACGCCGACCTCTCCGACGGCTTGGCGCTGATGTCCTTCGGCTACACGAACTGCGCCGGCGCGTGCCCGCGCATGCTCTCCACGTACGGCGCGGTGAAGGACCTGCTGGGCGATTCGCCCGACGGCCCGGCGCTGCGCTACGTCTTCGTCAGCGTCGACCCGGCGCGCGACCAGGGCGCCGGGCTGCTGGAGTACTCCAAGGAGGCCCCGGTGCCGCTCATCGCGATCAGCGGCACCCCGACCGAGGTGGCCGACGTCTCGAAGACGTTCGGCGCCGCCTACGAGCCGCAGCCCAAGCGGGAGGACGGCTCGTACAGCGTCCGCCACTCCACCGACATCTGCCTGGTGGGCCCCGGCGGGCGCATCTTCAAGCGCTTCGAGCTGACCGACGACCCGAAGGCCATCGCCGACGCGGTTCGCCAGTACGCCGCGCGCGTGCCGCGGAAGGCGCCCGCCACCGCAAGCGCCGAAGCTTCGACGAAGGGAGGTGCCGAGTGAACCTCCGCACCCGCACCGCGTCCGTCGCCGCCGCGCTGGCCGCTGGCGCGTTCGCCTCGACCGCCCTCGCCCAGGCCCCGCAGACCGGCCGGGGCGGCGGCGGCGCGAACCCCGACGTCCGTTCGTACGCGCTCTTCCGTGACCTCTTCGACACGTTCGGCGAGTGGCACGGGCCGATCCTGAACGTCGCCTACCAGCCGCAGCTGCAGTACCAGTACTCCAGCAACCCCAACGGCAACGGCAAGGGCATCAACGACTTCTACGGATCCGTCGCGCTCGGCGCGTACATGTGGATCACGCCCGAGCTCTCGATCAACGCGAACGTGAGCCTCGACCAGGTGGCGTCGCCCAAGAACCCCGACCAGTGGGCGTTCTACGGCGAGGGCATCCAGGCGGGCGACATCTGGATCGAGTGGACCGACCAGCGCACGGGAATCATCGCGGGCCGATTCACGTCGCTGTTCGGCCTGGCCCCGCGGCTGCTGCCCGGCGTGTTCGACACGAACCTCGTCAACAACTACAGCTTCGGCGGCCTTCTGGGCGTGCAGGGCAGCCTGTCGACGGGCGACGAAGGCGGCGGTATCCACTCGCTGAACGTCGAGGGATTCGGCGTCGACACGACGTTCCTCTCGGGCAGCGTGATCACCCCGACCCCCAGGCCGACCGGACCCGGCACGGGCGGCGGCATGGACAGCTTCTGCATCAACTACACGGGCGCCAACATCCCGTTCATCTTCCCGACCCTGCAGGTGTCGGCGTCGTACATCCAGTTCGGCACCGGCGACGGCGCCCCCGTCCAGCAGAAGGGCATGGACGTCGGCTTCAGCTGGCAGTACGTCATCGACGGCGCGCCGGACAGCACGCTGGACGCCAGGTACTTCACCGTCGGCCCGCTGTTCGAGTACGCGCACTTCTGGGACGAGGGCGGCACCGCGGGCGCGTGGTCGGACTACTACACGTTCGGCATCATCGGGAACTACGGAAACTGGCAGTCGGACGTCTGCCTCACCTGGCAGCCCCAGTTCACGCCGGGCCAGGCGAACGACGACGGGTTCCTGGTCTCCGCGAACATCGGCTACAACTTCTTCGGGCCGCAGTCGCTGGTGCAGCTGGGCTATGCGTACCAGTCGACGGGCGACCAGGAGAACCACCAGATCGGCCTGCAGGTCAACCTGCCGATCAACATGCTGCAGTACTTCCCCATCGGCGACTGAGCCGCAAGGAAGGACGCGAGATGCCGTTCCGCAGCTTCAACGACCTCGTGGATGACGCGAAGCGGCGCATCCACGAGATCGACGTGGACGAGCTGGCCGAGCTCATGGAGCCCGGCAGCGACGTCCCCGAGCTGCTGGTGATCGACGTCCGCGAGGCGGACGAGCGCGGGCGCGGCTTCATCCCCGGCAGCATGGGCATCCCGCGCGGCGTGCTGGAACGCGACATCGCGAAGCTGGCGTTCGCCGGGACGGTGGGCGAAGGCGACCTGGGCCGGCCGATCGTCTGCGTCTGCGCCGGCGGCGCGCGCAGCGCGCTTGCCGCGGACGCGCTCCGCGCCATGGGCTTCACCAACGTGCAGAGCCTGGCCGGCGGATTCGGCGCCTGGGGCAAGGCCGGGCGGCCGGTCGAACACCCGCGGTCGGGTAACACGGAACCCGGTTGACCGGGTTCACCTGCCCAGGGCACGTGAATTCACGGGAAACCGGCGGGTGAACCCGGTCAACCGGGTTCCGTGTTACCCCGGCAGCTCGAACCCCTTGCGGTACTCGCGGCGGACGACGGTCTTCGTGGCGTCCTCGTGGTTGGTGAACGCGCACGCCTCGCGGTCCCACAGCAGCTCGACGTTCGGGAAGCGCGCCGCGCGCGAGCACAGCACGCCGGCCTCCGCCAGGCGCGCGCCGTACTCGAACGGGGTCTGCACGAACGCGTCCTGCTTGCCCACGATGCGGTCGACCCAGCTGTGCCAGTGGTTGCGCTCCTGCACC
>CANHFL010000256.1 GCA_947459855.1 Planctomycetaceae bacterium
AGTTCGTCCATCGATTCCAGCAGCACCTGGCCGGGGCCGGCGTGCCGGTGGCGCGGATCGTGGCGGCCCAGGACGGCGCCACCGCGGTGGTCATGCCGGACGGCACGTACGAGCTGTTCGACTGGGTCGACGGCACGCGCTGGCGCTGCTCGCTGGACGATGCGGCCGAGGTCGGCGTGGCCGTCGGCGAGCTGCTGCACGCGTCGCGCGGCTTCGACCCGGGGCCGAAGCCGCCGGTCGGGTCGTTCCACGCCAGCACGTCGCTCCTGCACGCGGCGGACCTGGTCGTGCGCCGCGTGCTGCGCGTCGATGCCGACACGGACGCCGCGGCGCTGGAGCGAGACGTTCGCGCGATCACGGACGCGGCCGGGCGCGCGGCGGCCCAGGCCCGGGAGGCTGGGCTGGATGCGGCTCCGCGCGTCTGCATCCACGGCGACATGCATCCGGGCAACGTGCTCTTCGACGGCGAGCGCGTCCGGGCTATCCTGGACTTCGACGGCGCCCGGGTCGACTGGCGCGCCAGCGAGGTCGCGAACGCCGCGATGCACTTCGCGAACGAGCCGATCGCCGGGCGGCCTGCCGACGATTGGGCGCCGGAGCTGTCGCTGGCCCGCGCGGCCGGCCTGGTGGCGGGACTCGAGCGCGGCATGCGCGATTCCCTCGCGCCCGCCGAACGTCGCGCGCTGCCGTGGCTTATGATCGAGGCGTGCGCGTTGGAGAGCATCGTGCCGATCGCCCGGACGGGCCGCTTCTCGCAGTTGAGGGCGGACGCGTTCCTGCCGTTCATCCGCCGCAAGCTGGACTGGATCGAGTCGAACGCTGACGCGATCGTGCGGCTGGGAGGATGATCGCTGCCGTCGCCGTGCTGTGCGCGGCGCTGGCCGTGCGCGCCCAGGCACAGGTGCTCCTGCCCGAGGACCGGCAGCCGATCCCCGGCAAGCCGCGCGTCCAGGGCGTCCCCGGACAGGGGGCCCGCATCCGCCAGGACGACGCACGCCTGAGCCGCCTGATCGGCGCCACGACCGCCGCGCAGGAGGAGCCGATCCCGTGGACCGCCGAGCGATTGGCCGGCGTCGTGCCCGACCCCGCCGTCACCGCGCTGGTGCGCGGGCTCTCCGCGCTCGAATGGGCCGAACGCACCGACGCGACCACGCGCCTGCTGGACCGCGCGATCCCCGACGAGCAGGTCTGGGTGCACCTCCGCACCGGCGGTCTTCCGCCCGAGGCGCACGCTCGGCTGCTGCACGTCGGGCAGGAGCGGCTGGTCCACGCCCCGCGCGGCGCGCTGGGGATCCAGATGGCGGGACGCTTCGAGGAGAACGACGGCGTCGTGGTGACCGGGCTGGTACCGGGCATGCCGGCGCAGAAGGTGCTGAAGCCGGGCGACCGCATCGTCTCGATCGAGGGGCAGCGCATCCAGGTCTCGACCCAGCTGACCGCGATCGTGCAGGCGCGCCGGCCGGGCGACCGCATCGCCATGATCGTCATGCGCGGCGAGCGCGACGAGCTTGGCCGCGTGAAGGGTGGGCCGGACGGCAAGCCGGTCGAGACGCGCGTCGACCTGCAGGTGGAGCTTGGCTCCCGCGAGGACCTGGACCGGCTGGGCGACGGCAACGCGATCAACGACGCGCCGGCCGTCGAGGCGCAGGCTCGCCTGCGCGCGCTGCGGCTGGCGACGGACTTCCCGGTGCCGGTCGCCGTCCTGCCTGTCGAGGCGCTGGCGGGCGAGCGCCCGGACGTCGATTCACACCCCGACATCGTGCGGCTGAAGGAGACGCTGGCGAACGCCGAGCGGTCCGGGTTCAGCCGCGGGCTGGGCCCGATCCTGCAGGCGCAGCTGCGCCAGCTGGAGGCGCAGGCGCGCGTGCCCACCCTGGAGCCGGCCGAGCGCGAGTGGTGGCGGGCAGTCGTCGAGCGCTTCCGCGAACTGATGCCACCCGACCTGCGCGAGCAGCCGCCTGCCGGGGCTGCCCCGCGCTCCGAGGCGCCGTGAGCCGGCGTCGTCCCTCGGCGGGGCCGGAACCCCGCGTCCGCCACCGGAAAAACCAACCGCAAAAATAAACGCGCCGCGGACCGTGAGGTCAACGCGACGCGCTTCCGGGGGCTCGTGTGGACCGCGGCTTGCGGTCGTTTCAGGAGAAGTAAAGCATCTTCAGCCTGCCGAGTCAAGCCAAGCGGTCAGGATTTTCCATCTCCTGAGAGAGGATTCTTGAAATGCGCGTCCTGAACGGGCGCAAGGATGTCCAGCACGCGCTGGAGGATGACCGCCGGCGAGCCCACGGCGTCGACCTCGTGGACGATTTCCTTGGGATAGAACTGCAGCACCGGCGCGGTTTCACGTTGGTAGACCTCGAAACGGCGTCGAATGACCTTCTCGTCGGCGTCGTCCAGGCGGTTTTCTTTCAGCGCACGGCGGCGCATGCGCATCACCATCGCGTCGACGTCGCGGCAGACCAGGTGGATGACCTTCAGCACGTCGATGTAGGGATCGAGCGCACGCGCCTGGCCCAGGTTGCGGGGGATGCCGTCCAGCACCAGCACGTCCTGCGCGGGCTTGTAGATGCTGAGCACGGTCTGCGCGTGCATGTTCGTCTTCCACATTTCGATCGTCAGCTCGTCGGGCACGAGCTCGCCGCGCGAGCTGTACTCGAGGAACTTCATCCCCAGTTCGCTGGTCATGTCGAGCGAACGGAACACGTCGCCGCAGGCCAGGTGGAAGAATCCGGGGATGTGGCCGATGATCTTGCCCTGCGTGCCCTTCCCGACGCCGGGGGCTCCGAAGAGCAGGATCGACTTGTAGCGATGGTTGCTCACGCGGGAAGGGTATCGACTGGGCCGCGCAGGGGGCGTGAGCCTGGGGCGGCCGGGCGGGGCGGATTCCACGGATTCCGGCGGCGGGTTTCGGCCTGTGCGGGCCACGGGGCCGCCCGGACGTGGACGCGGGATGCCGCGGGCGGCCGGGGGGAAGGTCTTGCTTCCGCGGGCGGGGTTACGCTCCGGCCATGGCAGCATTGGAGAGCCGTTGGATCCAGACCGGGGACCTTTCCGCCGCCGCCGCGGGGACCTCGCTCGTGGAGCGCGTCCGGCTGGTCCGTGGGTACCCCTCGGACGAGCGGTCGGTGAGGATCCTGGAGCAGCCGGCGCTGGCCGCGCTGCACCCCGGCCGCACCCTTCCCGGGGCGACCGCCGTCGCCGAGCGGCTCGAGGCCGCGATCCGCGCGGGCCGGCCCATCGCGATCTACGGTGACTACGACGCCGACGGAATCACGGCCACCGCCATCCTCTGGCGGACGATCCGCGCGCTGAAGCCCGACGTCGACCTCCGCTGGTACGTGCCGGACCGCTTCGAGGAGGGTTACGGGCTGAACGAGTCCGCCCTGGAATCGCTGGCCGCGCAGGGCGTGC
>CANHFL010000257.1 GCA_947459855.1 Planctomycetaceae bacterium
AACGCGGGGTCGACGAACCACCCGTACGCGACGATGCCCCCCGCAAGCGCCGCTCCGACCGCGCCGACCAGCGCGGCGCGCGCCACCCATCGGCGCACGCGCGAACCGCCGCGCAGCCACGCGCCGCGTGGGCTCACGGAGCCTCGCTGCGGACCGCGCCGGCCGAGGCGGTGCCCGCCACGCCGTTGGGCAGGCGCCGCGCGTTGGCCGTCACCTGCTGCAGGAGCCTGCGGGTGATGTCGCGCTCGGGATCGCGCGAGACGGCCTGCTCGAACATCGCGATCGCCTGCTCGCCGTCGCCCGAGGCGTTCGCCGCGGCGCCGATGAACATGTAGCCCTCGGCCAGCTCGGGGTGCAGGCGGATCAGCGTCTCGCCGCACTCGCGGAGGCGGCCCCAGTCGTTCAGGCGCCAGGCCGCGTGGCCCAGCAGCAGCGTGTTGCGGCCCTTGCCGTCGCCCTCGCCGCGCAGCGCCAGCAGCGCGTCGCGCGCCTCGGCGTTGCGGCCCAGCAGCAGCAGGTCGCGGGCGCGCAGGCGCACCAGGTCCGGGCGCGCGCGCACCTTGACCAGCGCCGGGTCGTCCAGCGCCGCCAGCGATCCCTGCCAGTCGCCCTTGGTGTACCGGGCGTAGGCCAGCTCCTCGATCACGTCCGGCGAGTTCGTCTCGCGCATCGCGGCGCGCTCCAGCATCGCCGCGCAGGCCACGTGGTCGCCCTTCACCTTCGCCACGTCGGCGTGCAGCCGGTCGATCACCGGGCTGAACTCGAAGCGCTGCTTCACGGACGCCAGCCGCTGCTCGGCGTCGTCGTGCTTGCCCATGATCGTCAGCATCTCGATCTCCGCGGCCACGTAGTGCAGCTTGGTCGGGTCCAGCTTCGCGGCAGTGGCGTACTCGGCGAGCGCCTGGTCGTTCTCGCGCCAGCGCTGGTGGATCACGCCCAGGAAGTAGTGCGGCTCGGACTTCTTCGGGTCCAGCTCCGCGGCCTTCGCGAAGGCCTCGCGCGCCTGGTCGACGCGCGCCATCTCGTGCAGGATGCGGCCGCGCAGCAGGAAGTAGGACGACTCCTTCGGGAAGCGCGCGATCGCCTTGTCGATGTTGCCGAGCGCCTGCTCGAACTGGCCCGACTGGAACGACTGGCGGGCCTGGTCGTAGGCGACCTGCGCCGAGGCGCGGTCGTAGCGGTCGCGGGCCTCGTTGCGGACCTGCTGCGAGCGCACCGGGCCGGTGCAGGCAGGCAACGCGGCGACGCAGGCGGCCAGGGCGAGGGCGGGGAGGACGAGGGTGCGCGGCATCATGGCTTCGGCTCCTTCGTGGCGGGTGCGGCGGGTGCGGGCTGCGCAGGGGCAGGCACGTCACGGCGGAAGTTGCGCTCGCCGGGCATCGAGGGCGCCTCGACGTCGGGGAGCGGCAGCGGGTCGCTCGGGCGGAAGTCGTTGTCCACCATCGGCGGGATGTCCTTCGTGCGGTCGGCCTCGGTGGGCGGCGGCACCCAGCCCTTCTGGCCGGCAACCGCGGGCGAGAGCAGCGTCATCGCGTCGAACTCGGTGGAGTGCAGGTCCTTGCGGTCGGTGCGGATGGATTCGCGCAGCTCGATCATCGAGGGCGACGCGGGCTGCAGGCGCAGCGCGTGGTCCACGTAGTACAGCGCGGTCGAGCGGTCGCCCGCCTTCCACGCCTCCATCGCCTGCACCTGGTACGCGCCCGCAAGGTGCGTCTGCGAGAACGGCAGCAGGCCGGCGCGCGACCCGACGCGGGCGGCCTCGGCCACCTGCAGCGCCTTCTCGCCCTGCTGGTAGTCCTGCGCGTCCTCGATCACGGTCGGCGTGATCAGGAAGATGATCTCCTGCTTGATGACGGCCGAGCTGGCTCCGCTGAACGCGCCGGGAAGCAGGTCGCCCAGGCCCGGGATCTGGCGGTTGGTGGTGACCGACTGCTCCCGGAAGAGGCCGCCCAGCACGATGGTCTGGCCGCTCTTCACGCGCACGTTGGTGCGCAGCTCCTGCGAGATCTCGTCGGGCACGGTGGCCTTGGCGCCGGCGGTTGTGCCGGCGTCGATGTTCTTGATGCGGGCGGTGCTCACCTGCGGCGAGAGCTCCAGGCGCACCATGCCGTCCGGCGAGACGAACGGCCGGAACACGAGCTTCACGCCGACGTCCAGGTACTTCACCTCCTGGGTCGTGGACGTCTGCGTCTGCGTGGTCGAGAGGTACGCGATGCGCTCGCCGACCAGCACCTGCGCGCGCTGGCGGTTCAGCGCCGTGACGGACGGGCGCGCCAGCACGTTGGTGTCGACGACCTGGTCGAGCATGCGCAGGAACACGGCGACGTCGTTCGTGACGACGCCGATCTGCGCGGTCGGCGAGGGCTGGCCGCTGGCCGTCGGGTAGAGCGACGCCGTGTCGGCGGTCGCGGGCGTGTTCGGCTTCACGGCTCCGCTGAACACGTCGTCGAACGCGGCGAGCGGCGAGGTGACGTCGCTGAAGTTGATGTTGCCGACGACGCTGATGTCCAGGCCGAAGGCGGTGTCGTCGGTCAGGTCGGCGGTCAGGATGGTCGCCTCGACGCGGACCTGCTTGGGCGGCGTGTCCAGCTCGGCGACCATCTTCGCGACGCGCTCGATGACGTCGGGGTAGTCGCTGACCATCACCTTGGCCGCGAACGCGTAGCCGTCGGCGCCGCCGTTCTCCAGCGTGGGCAGGTACCCCTGCTCCACCTTGCCAAGCGCCACGGCGCTGCCGCCGTCGGTCAGCACGGGCTTGACGAACGCGATCGCATCGTCCGCCGAGAGGAACTGCAGCGTGAAGATCCGCTGCTCGCGCACGCGCTGCGCGTCGACCTCGGCCCTCGTGTAGACGTAGATGAAGTCGCCCTGACGGCGCCATGCCAGCCCGTTGACGTTCAGGATCGCGTCGAGCGCGTCCTCGAGCGGCACGTCGAACAGGTTGACGGTGACGAAGCCCTTGACCTTGTCGCTGGCGACGATGTTCTGGCGGGCCTTGATCGAGATCAGCTCAAGCAGCTTGGCGATGTCGATGGCCTGCGCGCTGAGCGTGAAGCGTCCCTCCTGCGTCAGGATGACCTTCGCGTCGGGGCGCGGTGCGCCGGCTGGCACGGCCGGCGCCGGCGCGGCACCGGATGCGGGCGGCGTGCCCGTGGCGCCGGGGCCGGAGATCGGCGTGGACACGCCTCCGTTCGCGGCGTTCGGGCCGGGAACGCCCCACACGGCGCCGCGCGGCTCGGCCGGATCGGCCTGGCCGGGGTCGGCGGTGGGTTCGGGCGCGGCGGGCTCGGCGGCGGGCGCAGGCGCCTGCTGGCGCGCACCGCTGGCGGTGACGGGACCGGCTGCGGGCTTCGCGGTCGCGGGCGCGGGTGCGGGCGCGCCGGGCGCCGGCTGGG
>CANHFL010000258.1 GCA_947459855.1 Planctomycetaceae bacterium
CAGCGCGACTTCACGCTCCTGCCTGGCATGGTCCTGGCGGTGGAGCCGATCCTGGTCATGGGCGCGCGCGGCTCGGCCGACGCCCAGGGCTGCGCGTCCTGCGTCCCCGCCTCGGTGCGTGCGGACCGCTGGACCGTCGCGGTTCCCGGCGGCATGGTTGCCGCGCACGTCGAGCACACGGTCGCGGTCACGCGTTCCGGCCCCCGCATCCTGACCCGCCGTCCCGCGTCGCGCGCCTGCGCGTGCGGAACGGCAGAAACCACGAACGATTCCCACGGAGGACGCTGCCGGCACACCGGCTGAGACCCACATGGCCAAGGAAGACAAGATCACGCTCGACGCAGAAGTGGTGGAGGCGCTCCCCGACGCGATGTTCCGCGTGCGCCTCCAGAACAACCAGGAGATCCTGGCCTACGTGAGCGGCAAGATGCGGAAATTCTTCATCCGCATCCTTCCAGGCGACAAGGTGACCATCGAGCTCAGCCCATACGACATGACCAAGGGCCGCATCGTCTACCGATTCTGAACCACGCGCCGAAGCGCACACGCATTTCACCGCAGAGAACCCGAGTCCAACGTCCAACCGCGAGGAAACGCCATGAAGGTCCGTAGCAGCATCAAGCGCCGCACCATGGATTGCCAGATCGTCGTCCGCAAGGGCAAGCGCTTCGTCATCAACAAGAAGAACCCCCGCCTGAAGCAGCGCCAGGGCTGACGCAGGCCTCCACGCGCATCCCGCGAACCAGACCAGAGAACGCAAAGGAACGACCATGCCCCGTATCGCAGGCATCGACATCCCCGAGAAGAAGAAGATCCGCTTCTCGCTCCGCTACATCTACGGCATCGGCCCGAAGGTGTCCGACGGCATCCTGAAGAAGCTCGGCATCGACGGCGAGCGCCGCGCCAACACCCTTGACGACAAGGAAGTTGCCGCGATCGCCGCCGAGATCGACGCGAACCACCCGGTCGAGGGTGCGCTGCGTCGCCAGGTCGCCCAGGACATCCAGCGCCTGAAGGACATCAAGAGCTACCGCGGCGACCGTCACCGCAAGAACCTGCCGGCGCGCGGACAGCGCACCCGCACCAACGCGCGCACCCGCAAGGGCCGCAAGAAGACCGTCGCTGGCAAGAAGGGCATCAAGGGCTGATCGCGGACGCGCCGGCCGCCGGCGCGTGCGCCTCCCAACGAGGAACCAACCATGGCAAGCAAGAAGAAGGTCCGCAAGAACGTCACGAAGGGCGTGGTCCACGTCAACGCGTCGTTCAACAACACGATGGTCACCATCACCGACGTCAACGGGGAGACGATCTCCTGGGACTCGGCCGGCAGCGTCGGCTTCAAGGGTGCCCGCAAGAGCACCCCGTTCGCCGCGAGCCGCGCGAGCGAGAAGGCCGCCGGCAAGGCGCGCCGCGTCGGCATGAAGGAGGTCGAGGTCCGCGTGAAGGGTCCCGGCCCGGGCCGCGAGAGCGCCGTGACCGCCCTGCAGGCCGCTGGCCTGAAGGTCACCGCGATCGAGGACGTGACCGCGATCCCGCACAACGGCTGCCGCGCGCCCAAGAAGCGCCGCGTCTGACCGACAGAGCTTCCCGTCCCTGCGCCACAAGCAGGGGGGCACGTCCGGCCCGGCACCGGCGCGTCACCCCGATTCAGGCCAGGGTTCCATGAGATGGGGCCGGTCCCTTGCGGAGCGACCCCGGCAGATGCCGGAACAAAGACCTGGAGACAGCAATGCACGTCAAGTGGCGTGGACTCGAACTCCCGTATGCGGTCGTCAAGGACGACCGTTCCGCGACCCCGACCTTCGGCCGCTTCACGGCTGAGCCGTTCGAGCGCGGTTTCGGCACGACGATCGGCAACAGCCTGCGTCGCGTGCTCCTCTCGAGCCTTGAGGGCGCGGCGATCACCAAGGTGAAGATCGCCGGCGTGTCGCACGAGTTCTCGACGATGCCCGGCGTCCTCGAGGACGTCACGGACATCATCCTGAACATCAAGGGCCTGGTCATCAGCATGGCCGGCGAGTCCGACGAGCCGAAGACCATGCGCCTGGCGGCCGAGGGCCCCGGCGAGGTCACCGCGGAGCTGATCGAGGCGGATGCCTCCATCACGATCCACAACCCGGAGAAGGTCATCGCGACCCTCACGGACAAGCGTGACTTCGCGATCGAGTTCACCGTGCAGCGTGGCCGTGGCTACATGCCCGCCAGCGAGCACCACAAGCGCGACGAGGACCAGCTCATCGGCGAGATCGCCGTCGATGCGATCTTCAGCCCGGTGCAGCGCGTCCGCTACCGCGTGGAAGACACGCGCGTCGGCCAGCGCACCAACTACGACAAGCTGGTCCTGGACGTCTGGACCAACGGCACCGTCTCGCCCGACATGGCGATGGTCGAGGCCGCCAAGATCCTGCGCAAGCACCTGAACCCGTTCGTGCAGTACGACGCCCTGGGCGGCGAGACCGTCCCTGAAGGCGTGGTCACCAAGAACGACGAGGATCTCGAGGTGTTCAAGCAGCTCTCGCGCCCGGTGACCGACCTCGACCTGTCGGTCCGCGCCAGCAACTGCCTCGAGGGCGGCCGCATCCGCTACGTCCACGAGCTCGTGACCAAGACCGAGAACGACCTGCTCGAGCTGCGTGCATTCGGTCGCACCAGCCTCCGCGAAGTGAAGAAGAAGCTCGAGGACATGGGCCTCGGGCTGGGCATGCCCCTGCCCGAGGGCTTCACGCCCCCGACCGGCGGCTGAGCCCACTGAAAGGAACCTGACATGCGTCACCGTATCGCCGGCTACCAGCTCAACGTCACCACCGACCACCGTCGCGCCATGCTGCGCAACCTGGCCGCGGGCGTGTTCGAGCACGGCCACATCGTCACCACCCTGCCGAAGGCGAAGGCCGTCCAGCCGTTCGTCGAGCAGCTCATCACCATCGCCAAGAAGGGCGGCCTGGCCGCGCGCCGCGAGCTGGAGTCCCGGCTCACGGACCGCAAGGTCTTCGCCTGGGTCGACGACCCCAACACGTCCGAGGACGTGAAGGCGTCGCAGTCCCGCCTGTGGGAGCTCCCCGCCGCGGACGCCATCGAGCGCAACCGCTACGGCGAGGTCCGCAAGGCCCCGCGCCTGGTGCAGCACGTGATGAGCAAGGTTGCCCCGCTCTACAAGGACCGCGCGGGCGGCTGCACGCGCATCGTCAAGCTCGACAAGCGTCGCCTCGGCGACGGCTCGAACCTGGTGATGCTGCAGCTCATCGGCGCCGAGGAGGGCCCGCAGGTCAAGGGCCGCAAGTCGACCCGCCGCGCGACCGCCGACAAGCGCACCGCCTTCGCCAAGAAGGCGAAGGAGAAGGCCGCGGCCGCGAAGGGCTGAGTCCGCCGCGTCCGAACCGAGATCATCCGCG
>CANHFL010000259.1 GCA_947459855.1 Planctomycetaceae bacterium
AGCGCCAGCGCGCGCATCGACTCCAGGTCGGCCGTCGGGTGGAACCGCAGGCCGCCCTTGAACGGGCCGAGCGCCGCGTTGTGCTGCACGCGCCAGCCGCGGAAGAGCCGGTGCTGCCCGTCGTCCATCAGGACGGGGAAGTTCACGGCGATCTCGTTCTTGGGCTGCGCCAGGATCAGCTGGTGGTGGTGCTTCACGCCGACCAGCTCGGCCGCGCTGAGCATGTGCCCCAGGGACTGGTGGAACACGCTGGACGGGTTGCGCCCGATCCCCAGGTCCTCGAAGACGACGCGGGGGTTGCTGACGGAGCTGGGGGTGAACGGGCCGCGGCGCGGATGCTGGCTCATGGCGTGGCTTCCTTCCTCACTTCACGAAGGTCACCCTGCCCCAGTACTGCGGCAGGTGCATGTCGATCGCCCACTGCGGGCTCCAGACCCAGTTGTCCTCGGGCAGGCTGGCCTGCTTGGCGTACATGTTGAACGCACCGTCCTGGCGCATCGCGGCGGCGGTCGAGTAGGCGTCGAACGACCGCGGGCGGGCGGCAGGCGCCGGCTCGTGGTTGTTGCGCCACTGCACGCGCGAGAAGTTGATGCGCCAGGTGTCGCCGGCCTTCGGGGCGCTGCGCGCACGGGCCGACTCGCCGAACCCGCGCTGGTCCGCGGGCAGCGCGTCGATGCGCGGGTCCTTCGGCGGCGCGAACGCCGACCAGGGGATCGCCATCGTGACCACCCAGCGGCGGTCGACGTCCTTCGGGTCGTTGAGCGTGCCGTCCACCGCGATGCCGCGGACGATGCCGTCGGCGTTCCACCCGTGCACCGCGGGGCCGCCGTTGCGGTAGCTGCGGTGCAGGAACAGGTCGAACACGGTGCCCAGCGCGTTGATCTCGATCTCGTAGTACTCGTTGCCGTCGCCGTCGGGGTCGATGAACGCCTCGAAGTCGTTGTCCTGGAAGACGACCTGGTCGTTCTGCCTCAGGGTGCCCCAGACGTGCGGGTCGCTGAGCTCGGCGCCCAGGTACAGGCAGCGGTCGTCCCACATCATCTTGGCCCGCGTGCGGTACGGCGGCGCGGGCTTGCGGGGGCCCTCGATGTCGACGAAGTCCGCGGTCCAGGGCGCGGACGCCCACGCGCCCTGCTCGAGCACGTTGACGCCCGCATCGCCCGCGCCGGCGGGCGCGGCCTTCGCGAACGGGGCCGCGTACCTCAGCGGCTCGGCCAGCGGCTGGGCGACGGGCGCCCACTGCCAGCCGGAGCAGGCAGAGGCGAGGAGCGTCCCCGCCACGGCCACGGCGCCGGCGAAGCGTGCGCGCGCGCGGCTCACTTGCGCTTCCCGCCCTTCTTGGCCTTGGACGCCTTCGCGGGCTTGGAGGCCTTGGCGGGCTTGGAGGCCTTCTTGCCCTTCGCGCCCTTCGGCGACGTGCCCAGCTCGATCGCCGCCTTCGCCGCCGCCAGCCGCGCCACGGGGACGCGGAACGGCGAGCAGCTGACGTAGGCCAGGCCGACCTTCTCGAAGAACTTGATGCTGGCGGGGTCGCCGCCGTGCTCGCCGCAGATGCCCAGCTTGATGTCCGGGCGCGTGGCGCGGCCGCGCACGCAGGCCATGTCGACCAGCTGGCCGACGCCGCCCACGTCGATCGACGCGAACGGGTTGTCCTTCACGATCTCCAGCTCCTGGTACCGCGGCAGGAAGCTGCCCGAGTCGTCGCGGCTCATGCCCAGGCCGGTCTGCGTCAGGTCGTTGGTGCCGAAGCTGAAGAACTGCGCGGTCTCGGCGATCTCGCCCGCGGCGACGGCCGCGCGCGGGAGCTCGATCATCGTGCCGACGGCGTAGTCGATCTTCTGCTTGGTGGCGGCCATGACCTCGTGCGCCACGCGGTGCACCGTCTCGACCTGCAGGTCCAGCTCGCGCTTGAAGGCGATGAGCGGGATCATGACCTCGGGCTTCGTCTTGATGCCCGAGCGCTGGACGGCGGCCGCGGCCTCGAAGATGGCGCGCGCCTGCATCTCGGTGATCTCGCTGAAGATCACGCCCAGGCGGCAGCCGCGGAAGCCGAGCATCGGGTTGAACTCGTGCAGCTCGTGCACGCGGCGGTCGATGTCCTCGGCGGGCACGCCCAGCTTCTTCGCCAGGTCGGCCTGCTGCTCCTTGCCGTGCGGCAGGAACTCGTGGAGCGGCGGGTCCAGCAGGCGGATGCACGCCGGGGCTCCCTCGAGCGCGCGGAAGATGCCGTCGAAGTCGGCGCGCTGGTACGGCAGCAGCTTGGCCAGCGCGCGGCGGCGGCCCTCGATGTCGCGGGCCAGGATCATCTCGCGCATCGCGTCGATGCGGTCGCCCTCGAAGAACATGTGCTCGGTGCGGCAGAGGCCGATGCCCTCCGCGCCGAACGCCACGGCCTGGCGCACCTGCTCCGGGGTGTCCGCGTTGGTGCGGATTCCCAGGCGGCGGTACTTGTCCGCCAGGCCCATGATGAAGTCGAAGTCCTTGAAGACGCGGCTCTCGGAGGGCTTCATCGTCTTCGCGACGAGCACCTGCTTGAGCTCGCTGTCCGCGGTGGCCAGCTTGCCCTCGATCACCTCGCCGGTGGTGCCGTTGATCGAGAGGAAGTCGCCCTCGCGCAGCGTGCGGCCCGCGCAGGTCATGGTGCCCGCGTGGTAGTCGATGGCGATCTCGCCGGCGCCGGCGACGCACACCTTGCCCATCTGGCGGGCGACCAGCGCCGCGTGGCTGCTGACGCCGCCGCGGGTGGTCAGGATGCCGTCGGCCGCGATCATGCCGCGCAGGTCCTCGGGGCTGGTTTCGATGCGGACGAGCACCACGTGCTTGCCCTTGCGGGCCAGTTCCTCGGCCTTGCTGGCGCTGAACGCGATCTCGCCGCACGCGGCGCCGGGACCGGCCGGCAGGCCCTTGGTCAGGATGCGGCCGTCCTTGCGCGCCTGCTCGTAGCCGGCGCGGTCGAAGATCGGCTGCAGCAGCTGGTTCATCGTCTCGGGGTCGGCGCTCCGCACGGCGTGCTCGGGCGACATCAGGCCCTCCTTCACCATGTCGTGCGCGATGCGGACGTACGCCAGCGCGGTGCGCTTGCCGTTGCGCGTCTGCAGCATCCAGAGCTTCTTGTTCTCGATGGTGAACTCGAAGTCCTGGACGTCGCCGAAGCGCTTCTCGAGCGTCTTGCGGACCTTCTCGAGCTGGCCGAAGCTCTTGTGGAGGATCTTGTCCTTGGCCATCTCGGCGACGGGCAGCGGCGTGCGCACGCCGGCGACGACGTCCTCGCCCTGCGCGTTCACCAGGTACTCGCCGTAGAAGACGTTCTCGCCGTTGGCCGGGTCGCGCGTGAACGCGACGCCCGTGGCGCAGTCGTCGCCCATGTTGCCGTAGACCATCGCCTGCAC
>CANHFL010000260.1 GCA_947459855.1 Planctomycetaceae bacterium
ACCTGAACGACCTGCCCGTGACGCTCGGGCCGGCGTCCACGCTCTTCGTGCGCGACATCGGCCGCGCGCAGGACGCGGCGACGATCCAGACCTCGCGCGTGCGCATCGACGGCGCGAACGAGGTCTTCGTGCCGGTCTACCGCCAGCGCGGCAGCAGCAGCCTGGACGTCGTGGACGGCGTGCGCGCGAACATTCCCGGCATGGAGGAGCGCCTGCCCCCCGGGACGAAGCTGAACCTCGTCATGGACCAGACCGAGGCCGTGCGCGGGGCGCTTTCCTCGCTGGTCTTCGAGGGCGTGGTCGGCGCGGTCCTCGTCTCGCTGATGATCCTGCTCTTCCTTGGCGACTGGCGCATGACCTTCATCGCCACGCTCAGCATCCCGCTGGCGGTGCTGGGGTCGATCATCGGCCTGTACGCCACCGGCAACACGATCAACGCGATGACGCTTGGCGGCCTGGCGCTGGCGATCGGGCCGCTGGTGGACGAGGCGATCGTCGAGCTGGAGAACAACCACCGCAACTACCACATGGGCAAGAGCCGCGTCCGCGCCGCGATCGACGGATGCGCGCAGGTGATGGTGCCCGTGATGGTGGCCGCGTGCACCACGTTCATCGTGCTGGCGCCGCTGGCGCTGCTGCCGGGGATGGGCGGGTTCCTGTTCCGGCCGCTGACGCTGGCGGTCGGGTTCGCGATGCTGACCTCGTTCTTCCTCTCGCGAATCTTCGTGCCGATGATGTGCGCGAAGTTCCTGCCCGACGACCACCGCCGCATGGCCGGCGAGGTGGCCGCGCACGCGCGCGCGGCACGCGGGCCGGACGCGGTGGCGCGCGTCTCGGCGCGGTTCCAGGCGAAGGTCGACGTGGTGGCGGTGCGCTACGAGGCCGCGCTCGCGTGGTGCCTGGCGCACCGCGTGAAGGTCATCGCGGGGGTGGTGGCGCTGTTCCTCGTCTCGCTGACGCTCCTGGGCGGCATCGGGCGCGAGTTCTTCCCGCAGGTCGATGCGGGGCAGATCGTGATGCGCGTGCGCGCGCCGTCGAACCTGCGGCTGGACGCGACCGAGGGCCGCATCACCGACGTCGAGGCGTTCATCAAGGAGACGGTGCCCGCCGCCGAGCGCGAGATGATCGTGACCGAGCTGGGGCTGAACCCCGACTGGTCCGCGGCCTACACCACGAACTCCGGCCAGCAGGACGCGGTGCTCCGCCTGCAGCTGACCAAGGCGCGCACGCGCAGCTCGCAGGAGTGGGCGTCCGAGCTGCGGCGCCGCTTCGCCGCCGACGCGCGCTTCGCCGACCTGCGCGCGGACTTCGACACCGGCGGCATGATCTCCACCGCGCTGAACATGGGCGCGTCCAGCCCCATCGACATCGAGCTCGAGGGCGGCACCGCCGCGCAGTCGCTGGAGACCGCGCGCCAGGTGCGCGATTGCGTGGCGGGCGTCGCGGGCACGGCGGACGTGCGCGTGCAGCAGCGCGCCGACGCGCCGTACCTGGTGCTGGACGTCGACCGGACGAAGGCGGCGGAGCTCGGCCTGAGCGCCGAGGACGTCGTGCTGCAGGTGGTGGTGGCGATGAACAGCAGCGTCAGCGTCAACCGCAACTTCTGGATCGACTCGCGCTCGGGCAACCAGTACTTCGTGGGCGTGCAGTTCCCCGAGGACGTGGACCGGACGCTGGACGACGTGCTCTCGCTGCCCGTGAAGGGCGTGGGCCAGCCGTCGGGCGTGAACCTGGGCAGCGTGGTCACGCCGCGCCGCACGGCCGGTGCGGTCGAGATCAACCACAGCGGCCTGCGCCGCGTGGCGAACGTGATGGTGAACGTCGAGGGGCGCGACCTGGCGTCGGTGGCCGGCGACATCGAGCGCGCGCTGGCCGGGCTGAAGATGCCCGAGGGCATGCGCATGACCTTCAAGGGCGAGTACGGCCGCATGAACGAGGCGTTCGGGCAGCTGGCGCTGGGCCTGGCGCTTGCCGCGGTGCTGGTCTACCTGCTGCAGGTGACGCTCTTCCGCAGCTGGGTCGGGCCCGGCGTGATCATGCTCACGGTGCCGCTCGCCTTCATCGGCGTGCTGTGGATGCTGTTCCTGACAGGCACCACGCTCAACGTGCAGAGCCTGATGGGCACGATCTTCCTGGTGGGCGTGGCCGTGAACAACGGCGTGCTGTTGGTGGACTTCGCGAACGCCCGCCGCCTGGAAGGCGCCGACGCCGCCACCGCGATCCGCGAGGCCGCGTCCACGCGCTTCCGCCCGATCCTGATGACGTTCCTGGCCACGGTGCTGGCGCTGACGCCGATGGCGATCGGCATCGGCCGCGGCCACGAGGCGAACATCCCGCTCGCGCGCGCCGTGGTGGGCGGCATGATCAGCAGCACGTTCCTGACGCTCTTCATGGTGCCCGTGATGTACGTGCTCCTGGTGAAGCGCGTCCGCCCGATGATCGACCTGGACGCCGAGCTGGCCGCGCCGCTGGCCGAGCCGGAGAAGGGCCACGCATGAGCAAGCACCGCGAGAGGCGCGGCCACGGCCGCCACACCGACGAGGACCGCATGAAGAAGGACCGCTCGTTCCCCTGGCTCATGCTGGCGCCGCTGGCGCTGGTGGTCGCGTTCCTGCTGATGCCGAAGGGCGGCGGGGGCTCGAAGGCCGCCGAGTCGCAGGGCGAGGCCGCGCCCGCCGTCGCGGCGAAGGCCGAGGCGCCCGACGCGCCGGAGCCCGGCGAGGCGCCCGCGGATGCCGCGGAATCCCCGAAGCCCGCGGCGTCCGACGCTGCCGCGCCCGCAGCGTCCGGACCCGCGATCCGGGTCCGCGCCGTGCACCCCGTGGTCGGCGCGGACCTCGCCGTCAGCGTCCAGCAGCCCGCGACCGTCGCTCCGTACTACCGCGCCGACCTCTTCCCGACCGTCTCCGGGACGATCGAGTTCCTCCAGAAGGACATGGGCCACGCCGTGACGAAGGGCGAGGTCGTCGTGCGCATCAAGCCGCTGCCCGGCCAGCCGACCGACGCCGCGTCGACCGAGCTCCGTGCGCCGTTCGACGGCGTGGTGGCATCGCGCTCGGCCGATCCGGGCACGTTCGTCGCCAGCGCGGCGCTGGTTCCCGGCGCGATGCCGATCGTCAGCCTGGTGCGCACCGACATCGTGACCGTCGGCATGCGCGTGCCCGACACCGTGGCCGCCATGGTGGACACCGACACCGGGACCGAGCTGCGCCTGGACGGCGTCTCGGGCGAGCCGATCCGCTGCAACCTGACGCGCATCGCGCCCGCGCTGGGCGCCGCCGACCGCACGCGCCGCGTCGAGGTCGACCTGTGGAACGGCACCGCCGCCGCGTTCGAGGCCTTCAAGGCCGAGTCCGCGCGCACCGACCACGCCGACCTGAAGGGC
>CANHFL010000261.1 GCA_947459855.1 Planctomycetaceae bacterium
CTTCCTCGAGCATGACGACGCCAACCGCGCGCTCATGGGCTCGAACATGCAGCGGCAGGCGGTGCCCCTGGTCAAGAGCCAGACCCCCTGCGTCGCCACCGGCATGGAGAAGGTGGTGGGCGGCCACAGCGGCATGATCGTGAAGGCCACCCGCGGCGGCACGGTCACGTACGTGGACGGCGAGCGCATCATCATCGACAATGCCGACGAGTACGAGCTCCGCAAGTTCGCCGGGCTCAACGAGCGAACCTGCCAGAACCAGCGCCCGGTCATCAAGCCCGGCGACAAGGTCAAGGCGGGCCAGATCATCGCGGACGGCGCCTCCACGAGGATGGGCGAGCTGGCGATCGGCAAGAACGCGCTGGTCGCGTTCAACACCTTCGACGGCTACAACTTCGAGGACGCCATCGTGATCAACGAGCGCCTGGTGAAGGACGACGTCTTCACGTCGATCCACATCGAGGCGTTCGAGGTCGAGATCCGCGAGACCAAGCTCGGCCGCGAGGAGTTCACCGCGGACATCCCGAACGTCTCCGAGAAGATGCTCCGCAACCTCGACGAGTTCGGCGTGATCCGCATCGGCGCACGCGTCGGCCCCGGCGACATCCTGGTCGGCAAGGTCAGCCCGAAGTCGAAGTCCGAGCTCAGCCCCGAGGAGAAGCTCCTCCACGCGATCTTCGGTCGCGCCGGCGAGGACGTCAAGAACGACTCGCTCGAGGTGCCCGCGGGCACCGAGGGCATCGTGATCGGCGCCAAGCGCTTCAGCCGCCGCATGCACCTCAACGAGGAGCAGAAGAAGCAGCTGAAGAAGGACATCGCCGAGTACGAGGAGTCGATGGACAAGAAGGCCATCGGTCTCTTCAAGCAGATGGTCGGCCTGGTCAACCAGGCGCTCGGCGCCGAGATGGTCGACCCGAGCACTCGCCAGAAGGTCGGCGCGAGCGACATCGACGAGGTCATCATCGAGCAGATCCAGAACTTCTCCGACAAGTGGATGAAGGGTTCCAAGGAGGCGCGCGACGCCGCCATGGTGACCCACGGCCAGTTCTGGCCGCGCATCCAGGCGATCTTCGTCGAGAAGGAGCGCAAGGTCGGCCACATGAAGCGCGGCGACGAGCTGCCCTCGGGCGTGCTCGAGATGGTCAAGGTCTACGTGGCGACCAAGCGCCAGCTGTCGGTCGGCGACAAGATGGCAGGCCGCCACGGCAACAAGGGCGTCATCGCGCGCATCGTTCCCGAGGAGGACATGCCCTTCCTCGAGGACGGCACGTCGGTCGACATCCTGCTCAACCCGCTGGGCGTGCCGAGCCGCATGAACGTCGGCCAGATCCTCGAGGTGCACCTGGGCTGGGCCGCGCAGGTCCTGGGCTTCCAGGCGATCACCCCGGTGTTCGACGGCGCGACCGAGGCCGAGATCTTCCAGGCGGTGGACGAGGCCAACAAGCACGTCGCCACCCGGATCGCCGACTTCGAGAAGACCGGCAAGAACCCGGGCGGCCCGCGCGAGCTGCTGGCGAACATGCCCAAGACCGGCAAGGTCCAGCTGCACGACGGCCGCACCGGCGAGCCGTTCAAGCAGAAGACCACCGTCGGCTTCATGTACCTCCTGAAGCTCCACCACCTGGTGGACGACAAGATCCACGCCCGCAGCACGGGCCCGTACAGCCTGATCACCCAGCAGCCGCTGGGCGGCAAGGCGCGCACGGGCGGCCAGCGCTTCGGCGAGATGGAGGTGTGGGGCCTGGAGGCGTACGGCTCGGCCTACGTCCTGCAGGAGCTCCTCACCGTCAAGAGCGACGACGTCGAGGGCCGCACCAAGATCTACGACTCGATGGTCAAGGGCACGAACACCCTGCAGGCGGGCATGCCCGTCGTGTTCGACGTCCTCTGCCACGAGATCAAGGGTCTTGCGATGAACATCCAGCTCGAGAAGACCTCGGGCGGCGATGGCCCCATCCTGGACTGACGCAGCGCAACACCCGGCCCCGCGGCGCGATCCGCCGCGGGGCCGTTCCCCCGCACACGACCGCCCCACCCGCCCGCAGGCGGGCACCCACGAGAGAGCACGATCATGTCTGAGAGCGTCTACGACCGCGTGAACGACATCGGGTCCGTCAAGATCACCCTGGCCGGCCCGAACGACATCCGCAGCTGGAGCTTCGGCGAGGTCAAGAAGCCCGAGACCATCAACTACCGCACCTACCGCCCCGAGCGCGACGGCCTGTTCTGCGAGCGCATCTTCGGGCCGGAGCGCGACTTCGAGTGCGCATGCGGCAAGTACAAGGGCACCAAGTACAAGGGCATCATCTGCGACCGCTGCGGCGTCAAGGTGACGCACAGCCGCGTGCGCCGCAAGCGCATGGGCCACATCAACCTGGCCGCGCCGATCGTGCACATCTGGTACTTCAAGGCCATGCCGAGCCGCCTCGGCAACCTGCTGGCCATGAAGACCAGCGACATCGAGAAGGTCGTCTACTTCCAGGACTACGTCGTCACCGACCCGGGCAGCACGGACCTCGAGTTCAAGCAGATGCTGACCGAGGACGAGTACCGCGTGGCCGTCGAGAAGCACGGCGCGGGCAGCTTCACCGCCATGATGGGCGCCGAGGCGGTCCGTGAGCTGCTCTCCCCGATGAAGCTCGACCTGGACGACGAGGCCGTCAAGCTCCGCGAGGACCTGCACGCCACCAAGTCGAAGCAGAAGCAGAAGGACCTGTCGAAGCGCCTGAAGATCGTCGAGGCGATCCGCAAGAGCCCGAACGACCCGACCTGGATGGTCCTGGACGTCGTCCCGGTGATCCCGCCGGACCTGCGCCCGCTGGTCATGCTGGAGAGCGGCAACTTCGCCACCAGCGACCTGAACGACCTGTACCGGCGCATCATCAACCGCAACAACCGCCTCAAGAAGCTGATGGACCTCAACGCCCCCGAGGTCATCATCCGCAACGAGAAGCGCATGCTGCAGCAGGCCGTCGACGCGCTGTTCGACAACGGCCGCTGCCGCCGCCCGGTGCTCGGCAGCTCGAACCGCCCGCTCAAGTCGATCACCGACATGATCAAGGGCAAGCAGGGCCGCTTCCGCGAGAACCTGCTGGGCAAGCGCGTCGACTACTCGGCCCGCTCGGTCATCGTCGTCGGGCCGGAGCTCAAGCTCTGGCAGTGCGGCCTGCCCAAGAAGATCGCGCTGGAGCTGTACCAGCCGTTCATCATCCGCAAGCTCAAGGAGCAGGGCC
Source organism: Planctomycetaceae bacterium (assembly GCA_947459855.1). Lineage (GTDB taxonomy): Bacteria > Planctomycetota > Phycisphaerae > Phycisphaerales > SM1A02 > UBA966. The sequence continues at coordinate 3,234 of CANHFL010000261.1, forward strand.
TGGCCGACACGATCAAGAGCGCCAAGCGCATGCTCGAGCGCCGCGACACCGAGGTGTGGGACATCCTTGAGACGGTGATCAAGAACCACCCGGTGCTCCTGAACCGCGCGCCGACC
>CANHFL010000262.1 GCA_947459855.1 Planctomycetaceae bacterium
CGATGCACGCCATGCGTACCGAGCGCCACATGAACCCCACCCGCCCCATCCGTGCCGGGCTGCTGACCGCCCTGGCCGCCACCGCCCTGCTGGCCTCGGCCGCCGACGCCCAGGTGCCGCCCGGGGGCGCCCCGCTGAACCAGCAGCAGCAGCTGGCGCAGCAGGAGCGCGAGATCGCCGCGCAGGTGACGATCTGCCCGGTCAAGGCCACGCCCGCCCTGCTGGACGCCGGGTTCGTGCAGCCGCACACGGTGGTGAAGGTGGACGCGACGCTGGTCAACACGCTGGACCGGCCGGTGCGCTGCGTGAAGAGCGCGCCGACCTGCACGTGCACCACGGTGGACATGGTCGGGAAGGAGATCCCGGCGAAGGGATCGATCACGGTGCCGGTCTCGATGAAGACGAGCGGCGCAACCGGCGAGAAGACAGCCGCGGTGCGCATGATGTTCGACGGCGTGCCGGGGGTGGTCGAGGTGAAGCTGCGCGCCGAGGTGACGTATCCGGTCCGCGCGTGGCAGCTGAACCCGGGGCGCGACGGCAAGCCCTCGAAGGACCCGTTCATCAACGCGTACGACTTCAAGCAGAACGTGGCCGGCGAGATCACGGTCGAGAGCCTGGACGGGAAGCCGTTCTCGGTGATGTCGGTGGGCGGGATGCCGCCGGTGTTCGCGGACTTCGACCCCGCCAGGCAGGGGCCGCGCGAGAGCTACCGCGTGCGCTACGACTTCAGCAGGCTGGCGTGCCAGGACGTGCCCAAGTACCTGGTGGTCGAGACGGACCGCGCGGATGCGCGGCTCGTCGACCTGCGCGTGCGGCACGAGTGCACGCGGATCAGCCCCGCGTTCAACTTCGAGCAGTACCGCGAGAACCTGGGCGTCCTGGCGCCGGGCGCCAGCCGCGACTTCGAGCTGCTGATCAAGATGGCCAACGGCGTGCGCATCGACCGCGTGGACAGCGTCGACCCGCGGCTGCAGGCGCAGCTGGTGGGCCAGCGCGCCGATGCCGATGCGCTGGCGGTGACCGTGCGGGTGACGGCCGCGGCGAACGCGCAGGGCATGGTCCTGGCCGCACTGCGCTTCACCGGCGTCGGGCCCGACCCGCGCCAGCCGGTGCCGCCCGGGATGCCGCCAGCCACCGCGCCGCGCGCGGCCGACTTCCTGGTCTACGTGAAGGTGGAGCCCGCGAAGGCGGGGGCGACGCCGGCGGCGGTCGCGCCGGGAGCCGTGCGAGGCGGGCAGGACGCGCCCGCCGCGACGGGTGCGGGCGCCGCGGCACCCGCACCGGGCACGCCGCGCGAGCTGCCGACGAGCGTGCGAGATGCCGTCACCGCCCCCGCCACCGTGCAGCCCGGCGAGAAGGTCAACACGAAGAAGATCACGACGCTGGACGACCCGAGCGTGCCCACGCGCGTGGTGCAGCCGCTTCCGGTGGTGGCGCGCATCGCCGAGCGCGCGGACGAGGTGCCGATGGACGCGGCGCGCTTCGCGAAGGCGAAGGACGCGATCGAGCGCGGACTGGCGTTCCTGCGCAACGCGCAGGGCCCGAACGGCGGATGGATGGAGTCGAACGCCGCGTCCGGCACCGACCAGGCGAGGGCGTCGCAGGCGACCGCGGCCGCGGTCACGGGACTGGTGCTGAAGGCGTTCGCGCAGGCGGGACACCCCGCGCAGCGCGACGTGAAGGTCGCCAAGGCGCTCGAATTCGTCGCGAAGCAGACCGACCTGCGCGGGACGTTCAACCCGGATCCCTCGGGCGGGCTGGCGAACTACGTGGCAAGCCTGGTGCTCTCGGGTCTGGCGGCGCAGGACGACCCCGCGCTGGCCGGCGCGGTGGGCACGGTGCGCGAGTGGATCGTGCGCAACCAGTGGGACCAGGCCGAGGGCCTGGGGCCGCGCACCGATTGGTTCGGCGGCGCGGGCTACGGCAGCCACGGTCGGCCCGACATGTCGAACACGCAGCTGATGCTGGACGCGCTGCACGACGCAGGCGTGAGCCCCGACGACCCGGCGGTGCAGCGTGCGCTGGTGTTCGTGACCCGCGCGCAGAACGTGAAGACGAACACGGCCGCGTGGGCGCAGCGCGGCACGGCCGACGGCGGCTTCGTCTACACGCCCGCGAACGGCGGCGAGAGCTTCGCCAGCGACGCGGCCGGCGAGGGCCGCTACGGCGAGAAGATGCCCGAGGGCACGCGCGCGCTGCGCAGCTACGGCAGCATGACCTACGCCGGATTCAAGAGCATGCTGTACGCGGGCCTGGCGCCCGACGACCCGCGCGTGCAGGCTGCGTTCGACTGGATCCGCGCGCACTACACCTTCGCCGAGAACCCGGGCCTTGGCCAGCAGGGCCACTGGTACTACCTGCACGCGGCCGCGCGCGCGCTCCTGGCGGCGAACGCCACGACGATCGTGCCCGCGGCGGGCGGTGCCCCGCGCAACTGGCGCGAAGACCTGGTGGACACCGTGCTGGCGCTGCAGCGTGCGGACGGAAGCTGGCTGAACACCGCCGACCGCTGGCAGGAGGGCAGGCCCGAGCTCGTGACCGCCTACGCGGTGCTGGCGCTCGAGGAAGCGGTCAAGCCCGTCCTTCGGGCGCAGTGAAGCGCAGGCTGAGCACGGCGAGCGACGCGGTCGCCGCCAGGAGCAGCGCACCGACCGCCTGGTGCGCGGTGGTGGCGCCGACTTCCCACCACGGCACGTCCGGGCCGCGGCGGACGAGGACGGCGACGAGTGCCAGGATGCCCAGCAGGAACTGCAGGCCGACCGAGTGCATCACGGCCTTGCCCGCGATGCGCACCGGCGCGGGGCTGGCCGCGCGGCTGGCGCGGAAGCCCGCGACCGCCACGAGCACCGCGGCGATGATGGCCATGGTGACGTGGCCGTGGAGCGCCCACGCCGGGATCTTGGCACCGACGTCCGCGGTGGGCGGAACCTGCAGGTGGCGCATCGACGCACCCAGGAAGAGCTGCATGACGAGCGCGCCCAGCGCGACGGCTGGCAGCACGCGCGCGGCGCGAGGGGCGGCCACGGGCACGGCCGAGGCCCACGCACCCGAGGTGACGACCGCATAGACCACGGACAGCGCGAAGACGAGCTGCCCAAGCATGCCGTGGATGATCGCCCGCTGGGTGCTCGGCGCCAGGTCCGCGGCCTCCATGCTGGTGGTCAGGTTGCCGGTGACGCGCGTGCCGCCCAGGTAGCCCTGGAAGACGATGAGCGCCAGGAGCACCACCGACAGCACGCGCGGCAGGCGGCGGCGGTCGACGCGCCACGTGGTGACGAGCGACGAGAGCGCGACCGCGCCGACCAGCATGCCGAAGAGCCGGTGCGAATGCTCGTAGAAGAC